>CANCBY010000050.1 GCA_947374445.1 Pseudobdellovibrionaceae bacterium | reverse complement strand
AGTCAGCTGAAGTGATTCTTCTTCAACCGGGTCTGAGATTTGTTTCATACTGAGACATATCTTATGATTTTCTTTGAAATTACTTCTCTGTTTCATCAAGTTTTTTTCGTTTTGCTTTTTGAAACGATTTTCCACCATTTTTGCCTCTGCCTTTGTTGCTCTGGCCGCTTGCAGATTTAAGCTTGTCGACCCTAGGTATACTAAGGGTTTTTGTGCGCGTTGCCGGCGGTTTTAAATAAGAGGGGCGCTGAACCTTGGGCTGATCAGGAAGCTTGGACCAAGCAATCTGTTTCTCTTGAAGCTGTGGCTCAGCAGTTTGCAAAGTGTGCAGCTGCTGATTGGCCGGTGCAATGGCAGAACCTAAGCGCAGGCTTTCAGGCGAGTTCGGAGCAAAGGCCGTTGCTGGAGCCAACACGACATACTCTTTCTGATAGCTGATATATTGCCTGACTGCATAGAAATGAATTTGTGAAGAACTGTTCTGTTGCGGAAGCGGCGGTACCGGTTGAGTGAGATCCACTTCGAGTTCTTTGCTTTGGTTCGAGATTTCGCCGGTTTCTAGATAATCTTGGTATTCTTTCAAGCGCTGAGTGAATGAAGCATTGGCGATTTTTCGAATGCTGTCGGCGTCATTGGCTTTTTGTCCTGCGGTGCAATCCTGGAACTCAACCGCAAGTTTAACAAAGGCTGTAGGACCATATTTGCCAGGCTCTAAATATCTGTCTTCGATGCGAGTGCCTTTCGGGATAAGTGAGCATTCGTTGGCAAGGTCCGACAACGCAAGTCCTTCGGCTTTAAGCGTGGCTTTATCAGAGCTCGGTCCGCTTTCGCTTTCAACATACACGATGTACCCATTGTCGACGAGCCGTGTGGGTTGTGAGATCCAATCGGGTGGCTTGGGGTTATTTGAAGGTTTCGATTCGGTAGAAGAGCAGGACTGCAGTAGTGGAAATAAAAAAAGCGCAAAAGAAATTCTAGACAAGATTGATTTAGTTTTCATATGTGTCTTACTTGTCGGAAGGCGGGGCGAATCACTCAAGTTCTGCGGTGATGGTTTCGCCTCTAAAGGCTTTGGCCCAAAGGCCATCGCCGCTCGAATCATCGACTAAGATCTCGATGCGACCTGCCGAGATACGCAAGCGTACAGGTGAAAGCTCTGCTAAATTTTCGTTAAACATCTTTCTCTCTGTAATTACTCGATGTTTTTGGGGGTCGTAAAAATTCTTAATGCCGAGACGAGCACTTAAAACATCTATGGCCGCTTCTTCGATCTCCCATGTCGACAAGTGTCGGGGTTTGAAGAATCCAATCGTCGCTTTTCCTTTGTTGTGGTCGCCTTTTGCAAGCTTTTCGTAACTGACGGCCAAATCGATATCTGAGCCTGACTCAAAATTTGCTCTACCATTGGGAAAAGAGCCGTAAATTATAATATAGGCTTCGTTCTGCTTAATTTGTTTTATCAAGCCTGATAAAAAACTTGGTGCTTCAAGATACTGAGGGTCTTTTAAAATTTCTTTCAGCTTTACTTGCATTGCACGGCTTGTGTGCAGCACATCCTCGGCCGAATATGTCGTGGAATTCATCCATTCACTCAGTTGTTTCAAGTAAATGTTATAGGCCTCAATGCCTGGCATGCCTGCGATTAAATTCTTTCGAAGAATTTGTGGGCTCTGAGTCAGCATTGGAATGAGGTTATCGTAAATGCGTTTGGGATGCTCCCAGAATTGAGAAATATCTGCTTTTTCTTGTTCAGTAAAAATATTCAAATTAGGATTTCTAGATAGGCCTCGCTCGAGCAACGGCATAAATTCTTTATATGTCTTGTCTCCATAAAAGCCACCAATTTGTCGTACAAGTTCTCTTCGAACAGGCTCTGGCATTTGTTTGATTGTATTTCTGAATGCTTGCGGTGTTTTTGCATTCATTCCGTATCGGTGGATGGTCTTGATCCATTGGCTCCAAGACTCAAGATCATTGAGACTCATTCTAATAAGCTGTTGGTAAGATGGCGGCAAATTTTGAAACTGAGGGTTCTTTTTAAGCCCTGCGAGAAGATATTTTTTTTCATTTGTCGAAAGAGCTTCAATCGTTGAAAGCTTTCTTGCTTGGCTCGGTAGAATTGACTGCATTCCGTCATGCCACTCTTCAGCAGGGCCAGAAATAATTTGCGATTCAATTTTTGAAAGCTTAGCAAGAGTTTTCGAATCGGTGATGAGGGAGATGACAGCGGAGTGTTCTTGAAGGACATGAAAGCAAGTACCGGCTGCAGCCCAACCCGTTTGAGGAAAGCTTGATACGAGAACGATTAGCAACAGTGCTGCTTTCAAAAGCGATGCGTTCGATCGTATGGATGTCGCAAGGTGCATTTTCATGAAATAACCCCCGTTAGAGTCATGTAGATCCTCTCATGGCATAGACCAGCAAAGAGCAGGCCGATTCGATGCAATTATAAAGCGATTGCCGTGTCTCATTTTGAGAAAGGCCAATTTTTGCTGACATTGTTTGTGGTCTGCCTGTTGCAAATGCCAAATCGGCTTCCTTCCCGTTCAAAGGAGAACAATATGAAGAGTGCAGCCAGGTTCGTCGCAACTTGAGGCCGCAGTTCTCGCTTTAATTTTAAGTCTTCGGTTGTCTGAGTCAAAAGCCATAGTCCCGACAGCAGCCGAATCCTAGGCATTTGCCTTTGCTAAAACAGAGTTTTTTTGCCAAATAAATCCAACGGATTCTTGTACAAAACCAAAGCCCAATATGAAAAAAATACGATTAAGTGCAAACTTGAAGGTTCAAATCGAATGCCTACAAAAACCTCTAAAAATGAAGTGAGCCAAGAGATTGAGCTCGGAAGCTCAGTTTTTATGACAGCCGGGGAGAGTTCCGCAAAATATCCAACTGCAAATATTTTATCGATTGCTGACTGAAGTAGCGAGCATGAAGACAACAAAAGCCAAACGCCTGTGGCGCGCAAGACTATTTTTGTCGACAAAAATGAAGATCCACGGAGGATCAATTGGTAGACGAAATACGACAGTAGAAGACCTATTGCAAAACTTAAGATAAGGTTCGATCCAAAAGTTGAACGAAGGCCTAGCTCTGTCTTTTCGGAAGAAAATTCAAAACTAAGGCTGTAGAGATAAATAAAGCACTCAAAGCCCTCGCGAAACATCGCAACAAAGACTGTACCTGCAATGGCGCAGCGGCCTTTCGTGTCTAAACTTTTTTCGAATTCTTTTTTCAAAGTTTTTGATTTTTTATTCATCCAAAATACCATGTAGAGCATCATTAGGCTTCCGCCACCAAGCACCACGATTTCGAAATTTGAAAATACGTCTGATGAAAATGCAGTATCCATTCTGGTCAGTGCTAAGCCAAGGATTCCGCTTACTATCACTCCGAGGCCAAAACCGATTTTTGCCGCTCGCACACCACCGACGAGATGATTGTTTTGCTTGAGATAGCTAACAATAATTCCATAGAATAGAACCGCTTCAAACGATTCTCTGAAGATAACGCCAGTGGCTTTTAAAATAAAACCTGAATTCATGTGAAAAGCTCCTTCGATTTAACGAATTGCAAATTATTTAACAATAATTGCTCCGCTCGCAGTGGTTGGGTGAAAGTCACCGAAAAATCGATACGTGCCTTTTGCCAACGGGCCAAGCTTAATAGTGGTACTTTTTGCTGGAAGAATTATTTTTTCTTTGCGTAGTGCAAGACTTTCGAATTCTTCAGCGTCGGTGCCTTGGTTTTTAATTAAGAGCTCAATGCGCTCATCGCTGCTAATTTCAATTTGAGTTGGCAAAAACATTCCGTTTTGAATAACTAACTCGATCACTCGGATGTCCGCGAAGCAGGTGCTAGCAAAAAATGTGCATGTCGCAAGTAGAATTTTAATGTTCATTCTCTATCCTTTTGTAATGTCGTTTAAATCTGTAACAGGTTTCGCAAAACCAAGACAAATAATTTTGTCGATAATTTCTTTTTATTTTTTTTGATTATCATTGTGTTTTCATTTGGGTGGAGCGGACTTCTGTTTTTTATCAATCAACTTTCATTTACGAAAAATATTTCACTTTTTTTGACATCCTGAGGTCTGAAGCCTAGCCCTGGCTCCTCCGTGCAATTAAGAAATAGGAAAAGATTCTATGAGGCAAAAGGCGTTAAAATTTCAGTTGATGCAATTTTCTTTCGTTTTTGCTGGGATGTTTTTTTTCGAAAAATCATTTGCTGAGTATCCAGAATTTAAGTCTTCACTTCAGGGTTACATCACAGCTAAGCAGTATCAAACATTTGAGGACGTCGTGACCAAGACACCCTATTGGAAGCGGCAGGCGGACCTCTCGACACTTGAACTAACTGGTGAGTACTACATCAATCCGAAGTCCGAAATCGAATTCGAAGTTGAGTTCGAGCATGGCGGAACAGGCTCGTCTTTAGATTACGATCCTCTTGAGGAATTTGGCGAGTTTGAAAAAGAGCAAGACAAAGGCGGCGAGGTTGTTTTGAGCGAGCTCTATTATCGACATGCGCTCGAAAATATGACTTGGATTAAAGTCGGAAAATTTCCGGTTTATGTTTCTTTGGGTAACGCTCAAGAAAGTTTTTTGCAATATGCCACAGTTGTTCCTGTTGTCGGAGAGTTGAGTTTGCTGCCGAGCGAGTGGCGGGAGCTGGGTGTTGAATTGCAAAAACGTTTTGGCGCATTCAATTCTCGGCTTTCGTTGATCACAGGACTCAATTCAGAATTTTTTCGTAAATACAATTGGATTGGTGGTGGTTATCAAAAGAAGTTTGAGACTATCAATGCTAACAGTCTCGCGGGGACATTCGTCCTCGAGTATGGAGATGTGGCAGCAGACAATGGCATTGCAACAGCTATCTATTATGGTGAAGTCTCAGGCAATCGATACAAGCAGCATAAAATGTCCAATGATGCCACTGTGGTACTAACATCCATATTTGGTTCTTGGTCTTTTGATAAAATTGGAATGCGTGGGGAATTTATCCAGGGCTTCTTGTCGCGATCGGATGAGATTAGCTTGGCTAATGCTAGCCTCACTTCATCTGTCAATCCTGGGGCATTTGCTCCGTTAGGCCACTCTGCCCAATTGGAGATGCTAGAAATATATTATCGTTTTTTGCAGGATGACGACTCCTCTCTGAAAGGTTTTGCAAATTATCAGCACGTCGACAGTATGAAAACTGTCGAAGGGTCTATCTTGCGAGATGATCGTTACAATCAGGTGATTTCAACACTGGGTTTTATGCAAACCTGGGAAAAAGTTATGTTTTTAAAGTTCGAGTATGGCAAGTATTCCAATGCTTTGGCGGGTCTTGCCGATACGGCACAGTATCAGGTTGCTTTTGGTTTTGATTGGCATGGTTTTAATTTTTAAATAGTTAAGAGGAGAATTTATGAAACATAGATATTGCGCTAAGAATTTGGTCGAACGATTTTTTTTTCTGGTAGCCTTAGTTTTAACTTTGGGCTGTAGCCAGTCGAAGAATGAGCCGAGCCCAACCACAAGCAGTCCAGAAAAAATTTTTAGTGGCCATGAGCTCGAGGGCAGCGTCATTCAAAATTTAGGAAAAAATGTGATCTTGAGTACTTACTTGGGTCTATCGAAGAGCGCTGCTGAGCTTCGCGATCAAGTCGCGGTCCTTGAGGCGTCGCGGACTCAAGAAAATCTAAATAAAGCTCAAAATCTTTGGAAGCAATGCCGTTATTATTGGGAGTCGACAGAGGCTTTTCTTTTTGGCCCGGTCGAGTCATTGAGCGTCGATCCTATGATTGACACTTGGCCTTTGAATCGGGCCGATCTTGATGCCATTCTTCAATCGGGTTCTCCGATTAAGGCTGAGGTGCTACGAACGCTTGGAACAAATCTAAAAGGATTTCATACTGCTGAATATCTCTTATTCGGCAATGGTTTGAGATCAAATCAAAAGATTATTTCGGATTTAAGCGCCCGTGAAATTGAGTACTTGAAGGCTGCAACGGTTGTTTTGGCAGAAGACACAGAAAAGCTCACAGCTGCATGGGTGAATCATTCGAATCCTGATGATCCAAATAGTAAATCCTACCTTTCAATTTTGACCGAACCACAGTTATCAAATGCAATTTATAGTTCGCCACAGGCCGTGATTTCAGAACTTGTGAATGGAATGGTGGGTATTGCTGACGAAGTGGGCAGTGGTAAAATTGCTGATCCTTTGGGGGGCAGTTTAGGCGAAGCAAATCCAACCGCTGAAGAATCACCGTTTTCGTGGAATTCGGTTTCTGACTTTAGTAATAATATTCGAAGTATTCAAATGCTCTACACCGGCCAATCGGAGATGGGAGCAGGGGCAGGAATTCGCGATCTAGTGGCAGCAAAGGACCCTCTTTTGGCTCGGCAAATTGAAGATCAAATCGCTTTGGCGATTCAGAAAATACAGCAAATCTCATCAGACGGTATGCCCTTTGGACAGGCCATTTTAAATGAGGTCGGCCGCTCGCGGGTTTTGCTAGCTCAACAAGAGGTCAATAATCTTCATTTGTTATTAAAACAAAAAGTTCTTCCGTTGCTGCAATAATTTGAGGTCAGGTATGAGAGGTTTGCATTCAATATTGTTTTCTGCATCTATCGGTCTGCTTTTAATCGCCTGCTCGCAGAGTCAGGATGGCCAAGTACAAACTCTTGCACCTCGTTTTGAATCGTCTTCAGAAGATTTTTGGACGATAAAGAAAATTGGAGGTGAGGGAACATCGTTAGACGAAGCAGCGACAAGCCATGCCTATGGTTACCCTCTGCCAAGCTTGAGTCTAGATGAGTTAGATCTGCATCGAACGGGGGATGCAAATTTTAGCCGGCATTTTTCTGACGATGCCCAGCGCTCGGAATTTGGTTTGGGACCCGTTTATAACAATACAAGTTGTGTCGCCTGCCATAACTTAGATGGAAGAGGTTCGCTGCCTTTAGGGCTCGCTGAAACAAGATGGACCAAGCTCGGAGTCAACGAGGCCATTTTTTTGAGAATCAGCATTGAGAACGATGCGATCTTAAAGTCCGACAAAAATAAAGCAAATCATTTTGGTGCACCACGAGCTGTTCCAGGCTTCTCGACTCAATTGTTTCATGTGGGGACCTACGGCTTACGCGGAGTGAATTCTTCGGACGGACAAGCCGAAGTTTGGGTCACACTTAAAAAATCGCAGTTTCAATATCCTGATGGTCAAGTGACCGAGCTATCGCAACCCATTTTTGAAATCCGGAATCCATACGACGGTGTTAGTGAGTCTTCGTCACTCGAAAGCGAGAGCGGATCGACGAAAAAGCCGGTAAGTCGATTGTTGCAAGATGACGTGCGGATGAGTCCTCGCATGGGAATGCCTATGTACGGCCTAGGACTGCTTGAAAGTATTCCAGAAAAAGACCTTTTAAAAAATGCAGCTATTGATAGATCTTCAGAGGGCGTTCACGGCATTGCAAACATGGTTTGGGACGCGATCAAAGATAAAAAAGGAGATCCTCAGCCGGTGAGTCTTGGTCGTTTTGGTCTCAAGGGCAGTACAGCAACAATAGAACATCAATCAATGGCGGCCTTAAACGGTGATATTGGTGTTACTAACTTATTGTTTCCAAGCGAGAGTATTTTTGGCACTGCACTTTTTGAAGTCTTCCAGAGAAACCATCCAAGCCCACTCAAAATTGAAGCCAGTGACAGTGTGATGAATTCACTCGTATTTTATTCAAAAACTTTGGCCGTTCCCCCTCGGCGTAATATTGAAGATCAAGATGTCATTCGGGGTGCAAAATTATTTGCTCAAGTTCACTGCACAAGCTGTCATGTGCCGTCGTGGGAAACCGGGGTTTCAAAAATTCGGTCGTTAGCATATCAAAAAATTTATCCATATACTGACCTGCTATTGCATGACATGGGCGAGGGGCTTGCTGATAACAGGCAAGATTTTTTAGCGAATGGCAAGCAATGGAAAACTCGTGCACTCTGGGGATTAGGGTTGACCAAAGTTGTCAATCCTCGGGCAGGATTTCTCCATGATGGCAGAGCCCTAACTGTAGAAGAAGCAATTTTATGGCATAGAGGAGAAGCGAGCCACTCACTTCAAAAGTTTTCACAGCTCACAAAAATGGAGCGACGACAGCTTCTTCAATTTTTACAGTCTTTGTAAAGGCCTTAAAAGATAGTTCTAGCCTTTAGATTGAATTTTTTTTAAATTTCATTGATGCAATCTTAGTTTAAAGTAGAATTTAGTAATGAGCCAGGCGGCAGCGAGCGATAAAAGTCAGGGACCTATTTTAGCCATTGATTTTGGCACAAGTAATTCTTTGGTTGGAGCTTGTTTTAACGGACAGAAAGTTCCAGCCATTTCAATTGACCCTGGTGCTGCCGATCCCACAATGATGAGAACTTTGCTCTATTTTCCGCATCAAAACTTATGTTATTATGGTAGCGAAGCCATCAAGCAGTATCTAGAAAACGAACTTGAGGGTCGTCTTTTTCGTTCATTCAAATCGCATTTGCCAACTCAGAGCTATCTAGGAACGGTCGTTGACAATAGAATGTTGCCACTTGAAACAATGGTTGGAACCTTTTTGTTAGAACTAAAAAAGCGAGCAGAAAAAAGTATAGGCGCGACTGTCAAGCGAGCTGTGATCGGACGACCGGCTCGTTATTCGATGGATCCTGTGGCGGATGAGTTTGCCTTGCACCGAATGAAAAAAGCAGCTCTTTTCGCTGGTTTTCAAGAAGTGATTTTTATTCCTGAGCCTTTGGCCGCGGCGTTTGATTATCGACAAAATTTAACAACTGAAAAGATGGTTTTAATTGGTGATTTTGGGGGAGGCACTTCTGATTTTACTTTGATCCGCCTCAATCCCAAAGAGTTTAAAAAAGAAGATGTGCTCTCGATTGAGGGAGCCCCTCTGGCTGGTGACTCTTTGGACAGCTTATTTATGAGTCATAGACTTGCAAAATATTTTGGTGCCAATGCTCAGTATCGTATTCCGATGGGAAGTAATATTATGACAATGCCTCCGGGCATTGCGATGCGCTTAAATCAGCCGGCTCATATTGTTCATCTCAAAGAAAAATCAACCTACGAATTTATCAAAGAGGTCGGTAAGTGCTCTTTAACTGCGACAGATAAAAAAGCAATTGAGAGGCTTTTCATTTTAATTGATGACCAGCAAATCTTTCAGCTTTTTGAGCAAATTGAAAAAACCAAAAGAGAACTTTCGGCTAAAGACCGAAGCTATCTGCGTTTCGATTACCCAGACATCGAGCTGAATGAGATTTTTTTAATGAACGAATTTGAGGCCTGGGCCGATGAGACAAAGAAAAAAATATTTTTAGCACTCGATCGTTGCCTCTTGCAAGGCGGGCTCACACCTGAGCAGATCGATCTTGTTTGTCTTACGGGCGGAACGGCTCAAGTTCCATTTATAAAAAAAGAGTTTCAAAATCGCTTTGGAGACTCCAAACTGCAAACCCAGTCTCAATTTCACTCAGTGCTTTCGGGGCTTGTCGAGATCGCTGCTCTTTGGGATCGAGGCGAGGCCATGGCTGAGTTTGCCAATGACCTTGTGACGGCCTCACTTTAAGCGATCACTTCAATTTTTGCCAAAAGTAGGTGTATTGGAGTGCGATCCATTTTGCAGACTGAGCATTGTTAGCCGAACCACCATGTCCACCCTCGGTGTTTTCATAGTAGTAAAAAGGGTAGCCAAGGCTTTCTAGCTTTGCTCCCATGCGCCGAGCATGTCCAGGGTGCACGCGGTCGTCAGCAGTTGATGTCATGATAAATACTTCTGGATATTTTTTGCCCGAGAATAGATTTTGATAAGGTGAGTACTTAAGAATATAGTTTCGCTCACTTTCAATCTCTGGATCGCCGTATTCTCCGATCCAGCTCGCACCGGCTAGCAGTTTGTGGTACCTCATCATATCGAGAAGCGGAACTTGAATGCATATGGCATTGTATAGATCAGGTCTTTGCGTGAGCGCGACTCCCATCAAGAGACCTCCATTGGAGCCACCAACAGCGCCTAAATGCGATGGTGATGTTACTTTTCTCTGAATCAGATCTTCACTCACTGCGAACAGATCATTAAAAACTTTTTGCCGATTTTCTTTGATGGCTTGAGTGTGCCATGTCGGACCGTATTCGCCACCGCCTCGAATATTTGCTAAAATCCAAACGCCTCCATCTTTGAGCCATGCCAGTTCGCCGACAGGCGTGTACGCAGGAGTGCGTGAGACTTCAAAGCCCCCATATGCATTGACAATAGTTGGGTTTTTGCCATTGAGCTTGAGTCCTTTTTTGTTAACTTGAAAGTAAGGAATTTGAGTGCCATCAAAGCTTTTTGCAAAGTGCTGATGAACTTCGTAATCAGAAGAATTAAAATAAGAAGGTGCATGAGCAAGTTCTTTTAGATTATTTGTCGCAAGATCTATTTTATGAATCGTTTGTGGTTGTAAAAAACTTTGGCTCGTAAAAGTTAAAATCTGATGCTTTCGTGAGTAAGCTGAAAAGCTGATTTCACTGAAACCCGGTAAAGCCCATTTTTTAAAGTTCCACTTTATGCCATCTTTTACTGCCTCCACGGCAAGACTGAGCACGTTTTCAGACAAAATCAAAAAAATGCGATGGTTATCAATCAAGGTAGACATTAAAAATTGTGTGGGAGTGGATTCAAAAATGACTTCAATCTTTGCGGAATCGTTTAGGATTTCGCTCATTTTTAGCTTGAGCAGCGATCCAACCTTGTACTTGGCTCCTTGGTAGTTCCAATCGGACTTGAGGGTGAGGTAAAGATCGTCTTGGTCGAATTCTTTTTCGGAATCAGTCGGCACATTGAGTTTCTGTAATTTTCCTGAGGCCGATAGCACAAAAAGTTCGCTGTTGTAAAAATCGATACCACGGCTGATAAGCTTGTAATGTTCAGGGCCATTTTCTTCATTTCTAGTTGCATATCCGTAGATCCAAATGTCCTTGTCTTCTCCTGAGTATATAATTGGAGAGGACTGAGCATTTTGCCCGCGCTTCCAGAGGCGGACTTTTTTTGGATAGCCAGAAGGAGTCACCTCATCTTTTGAATCAGCTAAGCCTAAGAAAACTTCATTTTCGTTGATCCAGGAAATTGAACTTTTACTATCGGCTAATTCAAATCCATTTTTAATAAATATCTTTGAGTTTAAGTCAAATTCACGAGTTTCTTTAGAGTCTTTTCCACCATCAGATAAAAAGACAAGAGCACGGTTTTTAAATATAGAGCTACCACCATAGACCCAGTTTTTGCCTTCAGCCTTGGCCAATGCATCTATGTCTATCAAAGTTTCCCAGCTATTTTTTCCTTGAAGGTAGTCGGTCAAAGGCATTCTTCGCCAAATTCCGCGGACCGATTTAGCATCTTTCCAAAAATTATAAGCCCAATCATCGCTGAAGCTCACGTGAATGAGTTTTTGCGGGTCATCCATTATTTTGAGCGCTTTTGCTTGAATCTCATTAAACTTGAGATCCTTTTCAAATAATGGAAGAGACCGAGCATTTTGCGCATTCACCCAAGTTAGAGCTTTTTCGCCGCGGACTTCTTCAAGATAGATATTCTCTGGGTCGTTATTTTGATTTTTCAAAGTCGAATCTCCTGAAGCAGAGTTATTTTTAAAAGAGCTGCAGGCACAGAAAGTCACACAAAGCCCAAAAAGAACAAATAATTTGCGCATAATTTTTGGCAACCTCTAAGCTTGTTTGTTAAATACTAAAGTGCATTTGTACCACAACAGATAGCAAGGTGTTGAGTCTCAACTGTATAGGTCAAAAAAAGTTGGCTCTTTTTGACCTAGGTCGGGGTGCTTGTGAGAAGCGATTTTGATTATTGAGCCTACTGCTGAGTTTTTGCCGAAGGAGCAAAAATCAAAGATTTAAAGAAGGCCTCCGTAGAGCTCTTGGTGTCATTCGAATCATGCTGAAGAGTGATGGCTACAACTTCCATGTCTTCAACTTTTCTATCAGGAAATGCCTGCCTTAAATCCTCTGCTAAATTCCGCTTGTAGAGCTGGGCTTTGCCAAGCATATCTGGCTCGTTCAACAAAAGCTCTTTGGCTTCAGGTAAGGTTGCGACTACGACATTCTTATTTGAATACCAGTTTTCAAAGATAGAACCTTGTGGTCGGTTTTCATTTGGAACAGGGCCTGCGTAATAATATCCAAACAAAAATACTTTGTCGTTTTTAGGGTCAACCAAAGATCGGTCTGCATTGGCTCTGCCATCACGAATTGTCAGCCATAGCTGAAATGGAGAATCGTCTTTTCCGGTCTTACCTTTAACCGGATCAGCACCGGTAGCATCTTTGGTGACGGCTAGTTTTAATGACATGTTTGAAAATTCAATGGGCGAAAAGCGGTAGGCTAAAGTTGTTAAGCGGATCGAATTGCTTTGGCTTCGCATAGCCACCCAGTCTGCTTCGCCATTAAATTCAGATGTAATATATCCTGAATCTTTATTGTCGTCAGCTCCGAGAGGAGATCTTGATTCGTAATTGAGCTGATGATCCATTCGAAAGTGAACCATATTTTTGTGATGGTAATCCAATATAATGCCGTCAGGCATGTTTTGTCGTGTTGCGGGTGCCACGCGAGTGCCGGACATAATGTCAGGAAGCTTTTGCACATCGAGAACACTGTAAGGATCGTATTTCAGCTGTGAGGTGGGCAGCTTGATCTTCGGTTCATAGTTATCAGCTGGGTCATTGGTTGCAGGTATTAGCTTCGCGTTGAGTTCAAAAGCAGTGCTTCCAGTTTGAATTTCGTAGACGTCATTTGATTTCCACGAAAGCCTGCGAATGACACCAGGCTCTTTCATTTGGAAGTAGCTTCCTTGTTTAAGTACATTTTGATTTGCTAAAGCGACAACAGCCTCAGTGTTCCATTTTAAATTATTATAGTCGTCTGTGAT
>CANCBY010000049.1 GCA_947374445.1 Pseudobdellovibrionaceae bacterium | reverse complement strand
TACTACTACACTAAAGATCACGAATGGGCTCAGGTTGACGAGAATATCGTGACCGTAGGGATCACTGAATACGCGCAACACTCATTGGGTGAAGTTGTTTACGTTGAGCTTCCTGAAGAGGGCGCTAAAGTCACTCAGAACGAATCTTTTGGCGTTGTCGAGAGCGTGAAAGCCGTGAGCGACCTTTTTGCTCCTGTTTCAGGCACTGTGATCGAAGTGAACACTTCTTTGACTGACGACCCTTCTGTTTTGAACGACGACCCGGTCAATAATGGCTGGTTGATCCGCATCGAGATGGACACCGAAAAAGAACTCGCAAACCTGATGCGAGCTCCAGACTATAAAAAACTTATCGCTGATAAATAGTCGGCAAAAGACCATCAGCGACCTCTGTATCTTTAGGTCAGATTTTAAAAGATCTACCCAAATTTTTAGAGGCGCTGTGGCAAGTGTTGGCAAATATTTGACAAGCCGCACGCCACAATGGCAACTGTCTCTTCACTTTTAGACACTTCTCGTTTTTATGTGCCCGGGTGGTGGAATTGGCAGACACGCCAGACTTAGGATCTGGTGCCGAAAGGTGTGCAGGTTCAAGTCCTGTCCCGGGTACCAACTCATTTCACGGGTTGGATTTTTGGTTCTTTAGTCTAGCAGGTCTCGCAAGCAAATCCTCCTTCAGCTAAAATTCTAAGCAGGGAGATTACTTATGAAAAAAATCGGACTGCTTTTTGGCTTTTGTGTGTTTGCTTTTATTGGCTATCAAATAGTTAAAAGAACCACTCCAGCACAAATTGAACTTTCTAGCGAATCTCCAAAGCTCAATCTTCCAAAAAATCTCCTTCAGGGCAGTAAAGAATTTTTAGATTTTGTGCAAAATCCCCAAGGACTGACAGCGCAGAACTGCGCTTCAACTTTGACTGCCATCTACGATGATGTGAGCCAAATTGATCCCTACTATTTTGACGCCCAAGATTTAGCCAAAAACTATCGCGAAGTGATCCGCAATCTATTTCAAGCGCGAGCACAACTCCGACAGCGCCTCAAAGGTTTTGTCGAAACCAAAGAAATCACTCCAGCAATCCAAGAGTCGAGCTGCATAACAGCCATCCGAAACGTCAATCGTGCAGCTAGATACATTGAAGACTACCTGGGTGAAACATTTCTGCAGGTAAAGCCTTTTGATGAAAAAACGGATCCTGTTTTTTATGGGACTTTTACCGGCGAAGAACCCTGGCTTGAAAAAGTTGATTCAAGTTCGCAAATCGGTATTCGCTCCGGCGACGTAATTGCCAGCCGCGGAAATGCCGCTACAAGCGCTGCTATTGCCAAAATCGGAGTCGTTGATTCACAGTTTTCTCACGTAGCTTTTGTCTACATCAAAGGCGATAGCTCTGGCCGGATCTATTCTCTCGAAGAAGCAATTAAAAATCCAAACGTCTTGATTATGGAAGCACATATCGAACTCGGCTCAACAATACGCCCACTCAAAACCTACTTAGAAGATGGCAATGCCCGCAATGTTCAATTCCGCTACCCCGACGCACAACTTGCACATCAGGCAGCGAAAGCCTCCTATGATTTTGTGACAGCTCACAATGCATCAGAATACGAAAAATTCCGACGAAACCCACTGAGTAAACTCAATCCGGCTCATTGGGCTATGAAAGCAAATCATCCTGATTTCAACGTGCCTTATGATTTCAAAATGGATCTTAGCAACACGACCGAAGTTTTTTGCTCTGAAATTGCATCTCTTGGCTACTCGCAAGTTGGAGTCAAGATGCCGCTCTTTTTTACGACGATCACTCCAGCTGCTGAAAACGATCTTGTCCGCACCATGGAAATTACAACACAAAGAGTTTTTGCTCCTGGAGATATGGAGTTAGATACTCGCTTTGATATGCTGGCTGAATGGCGAGACTATCGCAAAGTCAAAGGCCTGCGCTACAAAGATGCTATTCTTGTTGGAATGTATGACTGGATGAAAAAATATCGTTATAAATTTTACCCATCAGAGATTGTAAAAATTGGTGCCGAAGGCTACTGGCTCGCAAGGTGGCTTGATATTCCAGCGATCAAAATCGGAGGCAAGGTGGTCGTTGATTTTACAGCCACACTTCCTAAGAATATGACCCCCCAAATTGCAGCCATGGTGACAACCCTGAACCGAACCGCAGACGTCTTGCAAGCCCGCTTAGTAGCAACTGAAGCAAAGTACTCTAAAAATCATGCAGGTCTGCTTTTGCCGCTCAAAGATATGTTGCTAGATTTAGAGAATTATCGCGGTGAAGATTTGAGCGTTTACAAAGGACCCTCAAAAAAGAACTCTGCATTTCATGCTATGTTCAGAAGCGATCTCTTAGAGGGAGCCAATTGAGATCGCCGATTTCAATCAATGCCGAAGCAGTAAAAGTGAACTGCAATAGACGGCTGGGTAAGCGACCAACCAAATCCAAAAAAATCGATTCAGCCCGAAGATAATAAAATTAGACAAATGAAAAAGGGCCCCAACAAACAAAAATCCAAGACACCAGTGGGGCTTTAATAAACTGAACGGAAATAAAATTTCAAAAAATAAAAATCCCCACGTCGCTAACTTCAAGCACAAAGAATTCATGGCCAATTTTCTCAACCAAATTGGCTCTGCATAAATCGAAGTTTTTAAAAATCCCTTGAGCGCCTGACCCGAAAGCCAATCTGCTCGCTGCACCTTTGCCGCACCTGCCATAAAATAAGAAAGACTCACTTGCACCGCCACATACCAGATGGCTGCTTTCGCAACAAAAACATTGCGGAAAAATAACATGCTCGCGGCCACCGCCATTAGCAGAACCAAGGACATAAAGTCACTGCCTCCGTTAAAGGCCCCGCGCCACCGCCAGATAATGATCAAACTAAAGATCAGTTGCGCGAAAGCAAGCCCTGGCAAAAGGCCCAAAGTAGACGGAATTAAAGTCAGAGCACAAACAGCGAAACGCAAAACCAATAAAATCTTAAAAACAGGCTCTCTATAAATGAAATCAAAAATGGCCAACACTGGTTTAGGAAAGGCCAAAAAATCTCCGCGAAAATTTTTCCAAGCAAACTTTTCTGTTGGTCCCATGTCAGACAAGAGCTGAAAAAATTCAAAAGTTTGCAGCATCAGCACCAGCGACAACGCCATTTGTATGAAACGAATTACAAAAAGAGGCCGATCAAAATAAAGTTCCATGACCTACGCGCCCCTATAAATCGATGAAATCAAGAGGTCTTCTGAGGCTTTATTATTTTCATTTAACAGCGGAGTCATGACAACTTTGAACTGAAAATAGAATTGTGGCTCAATCACCGTGTACTTTTTAACCTCTTGCAAAACGAGGTTATAAATAATTTTAAACGAAACCGCATGCTCTAACTGCTCAGGCGAATCACCTGCCTGAATATCATCTGCAAATTGACGAACTAAAGTGTCAGTAAAAAGAAGTGCGTTGCCATGAGGATTAAAAAATAGATCCAACCAGCGCCTGCGTATTTTTTGAATTACAGGATCCCAAGCTTTTAACTGAATCTCGTTTTCACTAGCAGCCACCCGAAAATGAAGGCTTGGAACAAACCCTATTTCATCAAAAAACTTCCATGACGGAAAGAATCCTCTCCATAGCTGTATAGATGTAGAGTCCGCTTTCAAAACCGACTCTTCTTGGGATCAGGCGCTTGAGCTTTAAGCTTAGCTTTAAGCTTATTGATGTCTTCTTCTGTTCCACGGACTTGTACTTTGACCCCATCACCATCATAGCTCTCGCCAAGAACTCGCATCTTTGCGCGGATATCACCGATAATCCCTTGAGCCAAATAAGGAACAAAAATTTCTTCGTCCTTCATTTCAGTTTCAAAAAAGTGGATCAACTTTTGCCGAAGCATTTCAAGATCAGCCTTATCACGAGTCGAAAGAAATATGGCCTCTGGGTAATCGGCCTTGAGTTGCGCAAACATTTCAGGACTCAGTCGATCTTTTTTATTCAGGACTAAAAAACTTGGAACATCCGAAGCTCCAACTTCAGCCAAGACCGTTTTTGTTACCTCAAGTTGCGATAAAAACGATGGGTCCGATGAATCTACGACAAACAGTAATAGAGATGCATTCAGAGCCTCATCTAGAGTCGATTTAAAAGAAGCCACCAAATCATGAGGAAGCTTTTTGATAAACCCAACTGTGTCTGACAGCAATATTTTAGGTCTTGTTTCAGGATAGACAGGCCGCACGGTGGTATCGAGCGTGGCAAAAAGTTTGTCCGCCACTAAAACTTCGCTACCGGTCATTGCTCGCATCAATGAAGACTTACCAGCATTGGTGTAACCAACCAGCGCTACTGAAATTTCTTGCTCGCGACGGCTGCGACGAGTGAGATGCTCTTGTCCGATCGAGGCCAATTCAATTTTAAGTTCTTTGATGCGATCACGAATTTTTCTTTTATCAAGCTCTAAAGCTGTCTCGCCAGATCCTTTGCCGCCGACACCGCCGCCTTGACGATCGCCTCCACCACCTGTTTCACGCAAGCGCGGAGCCACGTATGTCAGTCTTGCAATCTCCACCTGAAGTCGAGCCGATTTAGTGCGCGCATGGCGACTAAAAATCTCGATGATGACACCCGTTCGATCTAAAACTTGAGCCCCGGTTGCACTTTCAAGATTGCGAAGTTGCGAAGGCGATAAATCACAATCAAAAATAACGACATCTGCTTTTTCTTTAGGCTTTGAATCTAAAGAAGAATCCAAATCTTCAATTTCGTCAGCTGAGTCTTCTAAATCTAAATCAGAATCATCGGTCGCATCTTCATCTTTTTCAGAAGAGTTCGTAGAAAACTTCAAGGCCGCTTTGCTCTTTTTGTGAACCACCATTGAGGCCACAACACCAGTCCCGCCTGTCCATTTTGCGAGCTCTTTGAGTTTGCCATCGCCAAACACGGCCGCACTTTTTGAAGTGGCCCGTCGCTGAGAGATCGAACCAATTACCTGGTATCCAAGTGTAGTCACAAGACGCGCGAGCTCTTGCATTGAGCTTTCAAGCTCCTGGTCAGTGACGCCCGGGAGCTGCACTCCGACGAGAAGGGCTTTTAAAATATCGGGCTGAGTAGAATGATTCATGCCCTGTAGATTAGCCTGAGTTCAGAACCCAGAAAAGAGGTATTTAAGCTCTTACTTATAAGAAAAGACCAGACGTCCGTATTTGCGCGGGTCGGTGCTATTTGCTGTCGCATTATTGAGCTTGCCCCTGCTGGCCCTGCCTGAAAAATTTTAGCCACTTGGATAATTTTTCAAAATAGGTCTGCGAAAAAGACCTTTTGCGGCACCTGTTCGCAAACAGTTCGACAACCCCAAAAGCCAAAAATAGCCTCAGTTCAAATTTAGGTGCTTTAAAGCTCACGCTCAAGACGGCCCAGGGATTGAATTAGACTCAATTCGAAGAACTTTAAAATTTTCTGAATTATTAAATTTAGAGGAGTTGAATTTATGAGCCTAACTACAAACTCGATTAAAATTGCCAGTGCCTTGCTGTTGACCGGTCTATTATCTCTTGCCGCCTGTCAGAAAAAAGATGACGGCGGTGGCAGCCAAGTAGCCGCAACTCCTTGCACGGCAACTTGCAATAACACTGTCTACTCAACCCTGCCAGGATTGACCTCGCCCACAAGCTATACTTATGGGACCAACGGAGGCTTTTGCGGCTGTAGCTACGGAACTCGTCCTATCTACAACGGCGACTGGGGATTTGCTTGTGTCCCGGCAAACACTCTAACTTACAGTGCTTATTGGGGCTATAATACGAGCACAATTTATCAAGCACAAAATACCGCAGCTCTGAATATGCAGCAGGTGAGTTACTCGCCACTACAATACGGTGGTGATAGCAATTGCTTTACGGCTGTCGCTGCTTCCTGCGATGTGCGCACTGCCAACTCTTGCACTAACGGTGGATTCTGCCGACCTATCGGTGGCGGATCATCGGTTGGAGTTTGCACGACTGGAGCAGGGGTTGATAACTACAATGCGGGAGCAACGACAACTACTACTTACGATCCTTACTATACAAACCCATATTACGGTGGCGGTTATTACGGCGCTGGTGGCTACTACGGTGGCGGCTATGGACAAAGCAACTGTCGCTATAAAACTAATAGCTGGGGTCTTTCATATTACACTTGCGGATTCTAACGCACCACAACTGCACTCCGCATAAATAGCTAAAAAAGCATGCACAGCCGATGAGTCCCATCGGCTTTTATGCTAGCTAAAGGTATGACACAAAATCCATTTATTGCCTCCGTAGAAGCAGCTCCATTTGCAACCCGCGACCAAGCCATCCCGTTTGATCAAATCAAAGTGGAACATTATCTTCCAGCATTTGATTACGCGATCAAATTGGCCAAACAAAACATCGAAAAAATCAAAGCACTACCGGCTAGCTTTCAGAATACAATTTTAGGCCTTGAAACTTCGTCTGAGCTTTTAGACCAAGTCAGTGAGACCTATTTTAATCTGTTCAGCGCCGAGGCCAATGAAGCTCACCAAGCTCTGGCTAAAGAAATCTCTCCACTGCTTGCCAGCTACCAAAGTGATATAGCACTTGATTCTACTTTGTTTTCAAAAATTCGCATTGTTTTTGAGAGTCGCAAAAGCCTGGGCTTAATTGGCGAAGACCTCAAGCTCACCGAAAAGTTTTTCAAAGATTTCACACGCAATGGTGCTTTGCTGTCAGCGACCGACAAAGAGAAGTTAAGAAAGATTGATCAAGAGCTCAGTGTTTTAGGCCCTCGTTTTTCTGAAAATGTCCTCAAAGCCACAAACGCTTTTGAGCTCGTCATTTCAGACCGAACAGATTTGCTCGGCCTTCCTGATGGTGCTGTCGAGGCCGCTGCTCTTGAGGCTCAGAAAAAAGGCCACGTTGAAAAATGGGTGTTCAATCTGCAAGCTCCCTCATTTATGCCGCTCATGCAGTACGCGCAAAACAGAGAGCTTCGAAAAAAAATGTGGCTGGCTTACAACTCTCGAGCCTTTAACGACTCTTTTGACAACCAAGAGACTGTTAAAAATATTGTTCGCCTTCGTCAAGAGCGAGCCACGCTTCTTGGCTGGCCTTCACACGCTGACTTTGTATTGGCGGAGAGAATGGCCGAAACTTCAACCAGAGTTTTAAATTTTCTTGAAGAACTTTTGACACCGTCAAAAAAAGCGGCCGAAAAAGATTTGGCAGAATTGAAAGCTTATAAAAAATCAATCGATGGCGTTGAAGAAGTCATGCCTTGGGATTTTGCTTACTACTCTGAACGGCTAAAAGAAAAAAAATATGCATATAATGATGAAGAGTTGAGACCTTACTTTCAACTTGAAAAAGTTATCGATGGCGTTTTTGAACATGCGCGCCGACTTTACTCTTTAAATTTCAAACAGATTTTTGATGTTCCTGCATACCACGAAGATGTCAAAGTTTTTGAAGTCCGCGAAGAAGGCACGCAAAAATACGTTGGCCTTTTTTATATGGACTTTTTTCCGCGTGAAACCAAAAAAGGTGGAGCCTGGATGACCCAGTTCCGCTCTCAAGGCTCTTTTATGGGTGCGGTTCGTCGCCCTCACGTCAGTATCGTTTGCAACTTCACAAAGCCGACTCCGTCTAAGCCTTCACTGCTTTCTTATGGCGAAGTGCAAACATTATTTCACGAGTTTGGTCACGCTTTGCACGGATTACTTTCGCAATGTACTTATCGAACACTTTCAGGACCAAACGTATTTTGGGATTTTGTCGAGCTTCCATCTCAGATCATGGAGAATTGGGTGAAAGAGCAAGAGGGGCTTGATCTTTTTGCGCGACATTACAAAACTGAAGAAAAACTTCCTAGTGCCCTGATCGAAAAAATCAAACGTGCAGATAAATTTCAAACTGGCTACCGCAGTCTTCGTCAGTTGGCTTTTGCATTTTTAGATATGCGCTGGCATTCGCTGACGGGACCTCTTGGACCGGAACTTGATATTGATAAATTTGAAACTGAAGCCATGGCCAGCACTCGGCTTCTTGCAAAAATACCTGGAACAAACTCATCTGTTTCGTTCAGTCATATTTTTGCCGGTGGCTACTCGGCAGGCTACTACAGCTACAAATGGGCCGAAGTTTTAGATGCTGACGCGTTTGAGTTTTTCAAAGAACGCGGGCTCTTCAATCGCGAGGTCGCAGACCTCTTTCGCGAAAACATCCTCAGTCGCGGTGGCACCGAGCACCCGATGGAGCTTTACAAAAAATTTCGTGGCCGCGAACCAGACCCTAAAGCGCTCATGCGCCGTGATGGGCTTCTTGAGACATGAGTAACGTCACTGCCAACATCAGGTCCAAAATCACGGCCACTAAAAAGAAGACTCACACAAGTTCCACGTCTGCTGAGAAAGCAAATGTGGCTCTTGTCTATAGGATGGAAACAGCGCCCGCAGTCACCCTCGCCAAAGCTTTAGCCAATTGGCTCAAAGTTCGGGGCTACAAGGTCTTCACGGCCCCTGAACAAAAATTGATTCCGGGCACGCAGTCTATAAAGACCTCTGCCGGCCTCAGCAAGATGGGGCTTTTGGTTGTTCTTGGTGGTGATGGAACTTATCTGCGAGCAGTGAGAATGCTCAAGGGCGAGCCCGTTCCTATTCTCGGAGTCAACTTAGGATCTTTGGGATTTTTAACTCCTACCAGAGCCGACGAAGTCTTCACCGCCGTCGAACTGACTCTGCAAAATAAAATGCAAATGCGGCCGCGGTCGATGCTGCATGTGACTCTGATCACCAAGAAAAAGAAAAAAATCGAAGCTCTTGCGCTGAATGATGTCGTGATTGAGCGAGGCTCTTTGAGTCAGCTGATAAATATTGAAACCAAATTTGACGGACAACTCGTGGCAGCCCTAAAAGCTGATGGAATGATTATCTCAAGCCCTACAGGTTCAACAGCCTACAACCTTGCAGCTGGAGGCCCGATCCTACATCCAGACGTGCAAGCTCTGGTGGTCACACCAATTTCTCCGCACAGTCTTACCAGTCGTCCTACAATTTTTCCGGACAATAAAACTTTGAGCTTTAAGTTGGTCAAAAAGTTGCAAGCTCCTGCCGCTAAGGGGCTACGAACATCCAAAGAGAATAAATTGGATGACCAAGAGGCTCATCTGGTCGTCGACGGACAAAAGCTGGCCGAAATTTCTGCTGGAGATCAAGTGCTTGTCACTCGCAGTCCTCACGACCACTATTTGGTAAAAGATCCTAGTTATGATTATTTTGAATTGCTTCGAGCTAAACTAAAATTCGGAGACAGGGAGTAACGCCATGCTGATTGAACTCAAAGTAACCAATTTTGCGATCATTGAAAATTTGCATATTCAATTCAAAAAAGGCCTCAATATTTTGAGCGGCGAAACAGGTGCCGGCAAATCAGTCTTGCTAAAATCACTAGGTCTTTTGATGGGCGCAAAAGGGTCTACCGAGAGCATTCGTTCTGGATGCAATCAGGCCTCTATCGAAGGGTCTTTTGACATTACCAAACGCAAAGATCTCAAAGAAAAGCTCGCAGACATGGGGATTGAATGTGAAGACGATCTTTTGGTCGTGCGCCGAGTTTTGGCTGAAGACAAATCACGGGTCTATCTCAACGGCACTCTTTCGCCACTGCAAGGTCTGCGTGATGTTGTGGCTCCTCTGATTGAGGTCACAGGTCATACGGCGCCGCTGATCGAGATGACTGGTCAGCACGAGAATCGTCATCTTCTTTCAACAGCGTATCATATGGACCTCTTAGATCAGTACGCTGGCGTTTGGGAGACACGGCTTTTGTATTCTGAAAAGTTTCACCAATTGCAAAATCTTAAATTGAAAATGCAAGAAGTTGAAAAAGAAGCTCAGACCAAAGCTCAACGCCTCGATTTTTTAATTTTTCAAAGAGATGAAATTGTAGCACTGGATCTTTCTCCCGGTGAAGAAAACGAAATCGAAATTGAACTCAAAAAATTAAAAAGCTCTAGTAAAATTGGTGGCTTTGTCGACCAGGCTGAAGCCGCTCTGTATTCAGATGATGACTCTGCAGTCAGCCGCCTGGCCGCTGTATTGCAAAAATCTTCTGAGATCACACAGATTGATCCTGCTATGAGCGAAAAAATTGCAAACCTTGAACAGGCTAAAACTTTGATCGAAGACACTATGTACGATCTTCGCCAGTACTCTGCACAGATCGAAGCCGATCCAGCAAAGCTTGAGACTCTTCAGCAACGCCTCAGTGACTTGCGAAAATTACAAAAAAAATACGGCCCTGCTGCTGATGATATTTTAAGTGCTCTCATTAAAATGGAAACTGAAATCTCTAATTTGCAAAACTCTGAAAGCCGTCTTGCTGAAATGAAGACTCAAGCCGATAAAATAGAAAAAGAAATGCAAAAGATGGCTCTTGAGATGCACAAAAAACGCGACGCCGGATCTCAGCTTTTGGCGAATTCAGTCAACGATGAGCTTTTGGATCTCAACATGAAGGGTGTTACCTTTCAGGTGCAGGCCGAAAAATTATCAGCTCTCAACTCGACTGGGATTACTAGCGTTGAGTTTATGTCGCAGACTTCACCCAAAGATCCACCACGTCCGCTTGCTAAGTTTGCCAGCGGTGGTGAGCTCTCTCGAATTTTGTTGTCATTGAAGCGTGTTGTAGGATCAACAAATCAGCCTCGCACTTATTTGTTTGATGAAGTCGACACTGGAGTCTCAGGACCGACAGCCGAGAAGGTCGGTAAAAAGCTCAAGTCTATTGCCAAAGGCCAGCAAGTCATTTGCGTCACGCATTTGCCGCAAGTCGCAGCTTGTGGAGATGCTCACTTTTATATCCAAAAGTCTCCGCAAAAGGGCGCTGTCTCAATGGAGGTTTTGGACTTGAATAAAGAGCAACGTGTACGTGAGATCGCACGACTGATCTCTGGCGAAAAGATCACTAAAACAAGCTTGGCTCATGCTCAAGAGTTGTTGAGATAAGTTTTTCGTTTAAAAAGGGCACTCATGTTCTATTACAAGAGCAAAGCTCGGACCTTAGTTCAGGGGCTAGACCTGGCCCAGTTGCACGAAAAGAAGATGTCCTTCACACTGAGTTAGACACTCAATCAGTGGAGGACTGTTATGAAATTATTGAATGCAATTTTATTTGTAGGTTTGGTATTTGGTATTTCCACTCAGAGCTTTGCTCGCAGTAGCGGCGGTGGCTCTGGTGGCGGACACTCCATCGGCGTCGGCGTAGGACTTGCCACTGCCAGTCAGAGTGACTTAGATACACTCGCAAACTCTGTTAACACCACCTCAGGCCGAAATTCCGCAACCATGGGTTCGGGCCTAGAGTTCACAGCACTTTATCAATATCGATTCAGCGGCTCAATGTTTGCGCTGGTACTAGCTCCTAGCTACTTTTCACAAAGTGGCAAAGGAACTACAGATCAGACCAAACTCACTGGCTATACGATCTTTCCGATGATGAGACTCTACCCTCTTGAAAACACATTCATTCACTTCTATATGCAGGCAGGTCTTGGCTACGGTAGCTTAACTGGCACGATCACACAGCCAAGCGCCAGCATCACGTTTTCTGGAAGTGCCTTCGGAGCGGCTGGTGGTTTGGGAGCTGAGTTTTGCTTTACAGACAGCCATTGCGCTTATGTTGAAGGAAACTATCGCTACTTACCAATTCAAAGAAACTTAGTGACGACATCAAATGTGTCTTCTTCAGGAACAATCACACAGTCTGGAAGCGGATCAGAGCTTGAGCTCAGTAGCAATGACTTATCCACTTCGATGTCGGGAATCGTTGGATCTATCGGCTACATGATGAATTTCTAATTTAGATTTTGTAGTTTAAATTTTTTAATTCAAAAAATCACGAAAGGGCCAGTAATTCTGGCCCTTTTTCGTTGAGGCAAAGAGCCTTGGGTTCATCAAACCAGCTCCCCAGATTGATCGAGCGAACTGGATAATCATTTTCAGTAAATATAAAATCATCCGTGATATGCATATGCCCTGTCACGATCAAGTCAAAAGGTGTCTCTCGAAAAGCTCCTTGAGCATGGGCACGGATCATTTGCCGAAAATTATCTTGGCGGATATCTCTAACTACTGAACTGTGTTTTCGGCTGAGCCGACTAGCCCAAATCCCCATATGGTTTAGAATATTCCCAGAGATAACAGGGGCATACTTCTCCATCAACGGGTGACGGATTACTGATCTGTAGCGGTGATAAGCTTCGTCTTCTTTGTTGATCAAATCCCCGTGCTCTAGGCGAACCTTGTAGGGACCTAGATCGATTATCTTAAAATCAACATGAGTCGGAATTCCAAGCACGTCTTGCCAGTAGGTCTTTAAGTGCAAATCATGATTGCCTTCGAAGTAAGTGATTTGCACACCCTTCTTTTTTAATGTGTGAATCGCATCTACTATGGCCTGAAATTTTCGCACAAAAACAGGGGCATCTGCCACCCAAAGATCAAATATATCTCCGAGCAAAAACAAATGCGTGGCCGGCCGCTCTTTATTGATCAGCGAATGCAAAAAACGGAGCAGTATGATGCTGCTCCGTTCGTTAATATCTTTTAAATGAATGTCAGAGATAAACCAAGCTGTCACAAAGACTACTCTTAGCCCTTATTGCTGTCCAAATCAAGACCCTGTCTTTTGCGAATGAACGCTGGGACTTCTAGATTTTGATTTGCAAAGGGAGAGCTCAAAACTTCACGAGCCATGCGACGAGCATCTTCAAGAGACTGCTCTTCTGTACGGTCTACGTTCATTGAAAGCTGCTCTGGATTTGCATGCTTTTGCTTGATGTCTTGTGATTCGCGAAATGCTTTGGCTTTTGCAATGAGCATATCACGAGCACTAGCCATTGCCTCTGGATGCTGTTGCTGCTGTGGAGCCGCTTGCGGCTGAAATGCAGGCTGTGGAACGTTTGGAATTTGCTGTGGAGCAGACATCTGCGCCTGATA
>CANCBY010000048.1 GCA_947374445.1 Pseudobdellovibrionaceae bacterium | reverse complement strand
AGCTATTTTTGTTGATGCAAAAAACAAAGTTAAAACTCTGAACTCTTATACAAAAAAGACATTTCCAAAAAAAGATAAGCGACCTAGTTGATTTTTTGTCGAGGCCGATAGACCTGAAATGCTTCAATGGCGCTATTGGCCTTGTAAGCCTTGATATTTGCATCGTAGGTCGGCGACTCCCATCCGAGCGCCTGATTTAAATTTTGATTGTCAAAATTCATTGCAAGCTTGGTTGCCAAGTTCAGCTTTCTCTTCTCGAGAGCCAAGTGCAATGACGGCAAGTGAATCTCGACAAAACTGACTTGTGGATTCTGCAAAGAAAAACGTCCGACCTCTCCGCTCACGAGTCCTTCGAAATTGATCTCAACAGACTCATCGCAATTCTCAACTACCGTCAGACGATCGGTCATCTCAGAATATTTATCTAACTCTGCCAAAGTCACACCACCACAGTTGACCAACGTCATTCGACTGGCTCTTAGCTTGTTAAAAAGGCTTTTCTTAACCGGTTCAACACTTGGCAAAAGATAAATCTGCTCTTTATCGGTGATCGCAATTGCGGCCCCTGTTAGCTTGGCAGCAACTTTTGATAGACCTGCCACGTGACGTTCAGAATTAATTCCGACGAATGCGACAAGATGATCTAGCTGAGCCTCACCAATCTGATCAGAAAAACCTCGCGCCTCGATTTGTGAAGTAAACTCATTCACCCATTTTGAAAAATAAAAACTCGAACGACTTTGTTTCGCCTCAAATGCACGAGCGGCTGAACCCAATGCGCGCATAACTCCTGAAATCTCAAAAGAGACGTCAACAAAGCTCTGCTGACTGGAGTCCATCGAAGAAAATCCAATCTCTTTTTCCTCAAATTTCAATGAGGCCAACACGGATATCATTGAGCTTAAAAAGCGTCTCTGTTCGCGCAATGACAAGTTCATGTATGCCGATATCATCGACTGCGATAGCAATGGCCTCAAACTCAGAGGAATGATATTTGGGTCTCTGACTCCATGATCTAAATTTTCAGTTTGGCAAAACTTGAGATGCTCAAATTGCCGCCATGAAGATCTGCAATATCCAGCCATCGACTTGACGACAAAAGGCCAGCGCTCTGTTCTATTTAGATCAGGCCCCACTTTTAATTCAGGATCGACAAGGGATAGCTCTCCATCGACGGCAAACAGCAATAAATCAGTTAAACTTTCCTCAAATACCGAATGTTCTGCTAATGAGGTTCCAGAATGATCTCGCAGCCACGACTTGATAAGCGCCTTTTCAATTGAACCCGGAGTGGTCAAAAACGACAAGCTCATCGAAATTTCATGATCATCAATTCGAAAAATAGGCTGATCTTTTTCTGTGACCGTGACCCGAACAAATCCTTTTTGCGGCGCTAACGATTCTAAAAATTTTTCAACACTTTGAATGCGACGACTGAGTGGAATCACCGACTGGCTCCACTCCTCATCATAGGGAACAGCTCGATGAAGACCACACCGATAGACGGTTGCCGTTTGCCCTGACTCAGAGACTCTGTCGATTTTTTCAACAAACTTAGAATCAATACAAAGAGGGCGTCTGGATAAAAATCCGAAAGCAATAAAGCTCAGCAATATCAATGCAATTGAAAGTGGGGTCCACCAGCGCGCGCTCATACAATATACCAAAGCAAGTGTGAGGCCAATTGATACTACTTATGGGTTGGATTGTTTTAAAATGAGGCTATCAAACAGTCCTCAAATGCAGGCAAAATGAAATTATGGTTTTTGTTGGCAGGGAACTTCTTTTTCAGAAATATCCAAGTACTTAGGGACAAGAACTTCAGACTTACTGTCTTTATTTTTTTCGAGAACAACTTCAATCGTCATCGAACGCTCTTGTTGAGAGCCTCGGCTAGCGCAATTAACATCTGAATCAGCAGGTCCTTTAACAACATACTTATTGCCACTGATCTTAGTTACAGAACTTACAAGCAATGGCCCAAAAATAAAAAGCTGAGGGGCACTTTTAGGAGTCTCTTTTACAACCAAAAGATTACTTGGAGTTGGAGCCTTTGCCTCATATTTTCCGGCTTGTACAAAATCGACAAAAATATTTTTAGGTTCAGTCCCATTGCTTGGAACTTCTCCGGTGAAACGTTCAGTTTTTGAATAAAGTCCTAAAACTTCTGCCACCTCAGAGTTACGAGGATCATCCACGGCTTCAAGCGAGGACCCCTTAATCGCCGGCGCGGGGCTTGCTCCGCAAACAATAGAACCTAAAGAAAAAACGACAACAAAAATATGATTTCTAAATGTCAGTTTCATTGAGCCCCCAACTTTTGAACAAGTCTTGAGGCCAAATTATAACCATAAAGATAAAATTGAAAACACTTTAGAGCACCGCTGTAAGGATTATTAAAGTGTCACAAATTTAGTCACTACGAGCTTTTGAGCGAGTTGTGGCAGCTAAGGAACGAGGATTACAGCTAGACCTTCCCAATTTTTGAAACAAAACGAGATAAAGTCTCAAACGACCTCACTTTCTAGCCGATAAGTCCAGTGAAGGCTCAAACCTGACCATTCATTTTCTAATATTAGCTATTGATGTCTTTGAAAATGGAGAATTTGTGAAGATTGAAAAACTATTAGAAAGCTTAAAGAGCCAGGAAAGCTTTTTAAAAAATACTCAATTCGGCCATATTGAAATACATAGTCAAGAACTCGGGCCTGGTAAGTCGTTTAAAGAAGAAGGTCAATTAGATAGGTTTGCTAACTCAAAATCAGACGATACCGAGCAAATTGTTGTAAAATCATTCAATAATAAAAAAACCTTGTTCATTGCGACTCAAGAATATTATGTCATTTTTGTTTATGATGGAATAAATTTTTCATTAAGTCAGTTTTGGAAAAGAGAAGATAGAAAAATCGAGACCAGGCCAATTAATCGTGAAAAATTAAAAACTGAAATTTTAGAGCATTTTTCTAATACAAAGAGCCAGAAACTTGCTTCATAAAATCGACTAAAAAATTAATCGCATCTTCAAGCTGAAAAGCTGTATTTTTACTAGCCCACTCTTCTTTCTTTTTATCGAAGGCAGCGAGTGCAAAATTGACAATATTATAAGCTTCTCCAGAAGTAGAAAGCTCGTTGGACCATCGACGGCCAGTTCCTAAACGACTCAACATCAAAACCATCGGGATTGCCTCATTGTTATTGTCGTCGAAAATACCTATATATGTTGCACCATCTGCTCTTTTACCGGCAGCAACTACCAAGTTAATAGGCTTTCCCGCTTGCGCTTGAGGAGCGAAATAGGTTCTAACTTCATCAAAAAATTTAGTCGCTTGGATATTGCTTATGCTCATAAGGTCTATGAGCAATAAATGGAGCGCATCCTATGCTTGATTTTTTCATATGTGTACAATCATAAAAGACCGAATATCGGATCAGTTCACCTTACCTAAAGTCTTCAGCTCGCCGACCTTGCCCACCTTAGAAGGTAAAGCTTTGAGCATCCGAGCAGCAGTCCACTTATTGGCTTTGATAAGTTCATCTAATTTCAGCCCTGTCTTTACGCCCATGCCGTCAAACAGATACACAACGTCCTCTGTAGCCACGTTTCCTGCGGACCCAGGTGCATACGGGCAACCGCCCAAGCCACCAAGGCTTGCGTCAAATACTCTTACGCCCAATTGGTAAGCTGCTAAAATATTAACAAGAGCTGTGCCGCGAGTGTCGTGAAAGTGTCCTGCCAATTTTTTGACTGGAATTACTTTTTTCAATTTCTTAAATAATGATTCTACTTGGCCGGGTGTTGCGACACCGATTGTATCACCGATTGAAACTTCGAAGCAGCCCATGCGAATCAATATTTGGGCTAGCTTTACAACTTTGGCCTCAGAAACTTTTCCTTCATAAGGGCAACCGAAACAGGTCGAAAGATAACCTCTGATTTTTATTTTATTCTTTTTTGCGAGGGCTACAACCGGCTCAAAGCGCTTAAAGCTTTCTTCAATCGAGCAATTGATATTTTTTTTAGAAAAACTCTCGCTAGTTGCCGCAAATATGGCGATCTCTTTGATGCCGCTCTGGATCGCCTCAGTCATTCCACGCTCATTCGGAACTAGTGCCGAATACTGAACTCGGGCCATTTTTTTGTCTTTAGTTCTTGAAGCAAAAACTCCAGCAATCACCTCTTGAGAGCCAGCCATCTGCGGCACCCAATCAGGTCTCACAAAAGCACCGAGCTCTAGCCGCCGAACTCCTGCATGCACTAACATTTTTGCCATTTCAACTCGGTCAGCGCTTGAAACTTGCGCTGACTCATTTTGCAAACCATCACGCAAGCCTACTTCGACAAGAGTTACATTTTTGCTCATACTGGTTTCTCCACCGGCTTTTCTGCTGACTTTTCAACAGTGCTTGGCTGAACTTGCGCTAGCTTTTTGCCAAGAGCCACTTGATCGCCCAATTGACAATCTAATGACTTGAGTGAGCCCGCTACGTCGGCCTTAAGAGTGTATTCCATTTTCATGGCCTCCATCACAAGGATGGCCTCACCCGCTTTGACTTCGTCGCCCAGCTTTTTAAATATTTTTGTTATCTTACCTGGCATCGGAGAGTTGATTAAACCAGTGGACGCCCCACCAGATTTTGATCTTTGACGTTTTTTTTGTGCTTCTGACTCGTAAACAAAAGTGCGACCATTGACATGCAACCACAGGGTTCCTTTAATATTTTGTGCTTGCACTTCTGCCGTTAAATGCTCAAACGGAAATTGAATCTTCATCTTAAATTCCCCTCCAAGCTGCTTGCCAAGGTGACTTTTCGGTCGCTGCTGAAGAGTTCACCGACACAGATGCAGAACCACCAATTTTTGCAAGAGCGGCAAGACCTGCCGCCTTTTCTAAGGCCGACAAATCGGGAGCAGACAAGGGATTTGAAAAGTTCTTTTCGATAAATCTTGTCGTCATTGTTCCCGAAATAAATTCAGGGTGACTTAATATCTCAATGAGATACGGAATATTCGTGTGCACACCAAAAATTACCGTGTCTTTCAAAACGCGAATCATCTTTTGGATGGCTCGAAGGCGAGTCTCGTCCCAGACAATCACTTTTGAAATCATTGGATCATAGTAAGAAGTGATAGTATCACCCTCCTCAAAGCCATACTCAAAACGACGACCTGGCCCCTCCGGAAATTCCACCAGCCCTAAAAGACCCGTGCTTGGAACTCCACCCAAATAAGGATTCTCGGCATACAATCGACATTCAATCGAATGACCACGTGGGGAAAGTGTCAGGCTGTTGACATCTGTAAATACCGGCTCACCCATCGCAGTCATGATTTGAGCTTTAACTAAGTCCACACCCAAGACTTCTTCAGTTACAGGATGTTCTACCTGTAAGCGTGTATTCACTTCGAGCAAATAAAACTCATCATCTTGCAATAAAAACTCAACAGTGCCAGCACCCTTGTATTGAGCGGCTTGTGCAATTTGCACAGCCACTTCGCCCATTTTGCGACGAAGTTCTGGGGTTAGTGAGGGAGACGTGGCCTCTTCAATAATTTTTTGATGACGGCGCTGCACAGAGCACTCACGGTCATAAAGATGAATCACTCTTCCGGTGGCATCGCCAAATACTTGAAATTCAATGTGCTTAGCACGATTGAGATATTTTTCGATAAAAACTTTGCTCGATCCGAAGGCAGACAAAGACTCACGTTGAGCAGACTCGATCAATTCACGACACTCGGCTCTTGAGTTGAGTACTTTCATCCCGCGACCACCGCCACCGGCAGCTGCTTTTACAATAACCGGGAATCCAATTTTTTCTGCCACTTGAGAAAGATGGTCGACTTCTTGATTTTCACCTTCGTAACCAGGAACAAGCGGAAGACCCAGACGCTTTGCCAACTCTTTGCAGCTGACTTTGTCGCCCAAGATGCGGATAGATTTAGCGCTTGGACCGACAAATATAAGTCCCGCTTTTTCGCAAGCCTCAGCAAAGTCTGCGTTTTCAGATAAAAAACCAAAGCCAGGATGAACGGCTTGTGCGCCACCGGCTATGGCTCCTTGAATGTTCGCTTGAATATTTAAATAGCTTTCGCTTGTCGGAGCCGGGCCAATGCAGATTTTTTTTGTGGCCATTCGATAGGCTCTGGTGCCCGTATCAGGCTCGGAGTGCAAGAGAACGGTCTCAATACCGAGCTCTTCACAAGCGCGAATGATTCGCACAGCGACCTCACCACGATTAGCGATGGCAAGTCGGGTGATCGATTTTGATTTCAAGTGTTCAGCCATCTATTAAGTCCTAACTTTCCACTGAGTTTTCCACGATGGAGTGGATTTTTCTAAAAATCCCATCAAGCCTTCTTGCCCCTCTTTGCTCACACGGCGCTTAGCAATTACCTGCGTGGTCAACGCTTTGGCCCTCGCTAAAGTTTGGTTCTGCACTTTGTGAAGCAAAGATTTTGTTTCGCGCACAGCCTCGGGGCCGGCCTCGCCAAACTGATTGAGAACAAGATTTAGCAAACTCACCAATTCAGTTTCATCGGCCGCAACATGATGAACAAGACCCATGGCTTGAGCTTCATTAGATTGAAATGTTTTTCCTGTGATCATCGCAGGAGTGCATTGACCCAAAGTTGATTTTTTCAAAACAAAATGGCTGATAACTGCTGGTGCAATACCAAGCTTTACTTCGCTAAAACCAAAGCTCGTATTTTTTTCAGCAATAACAATATCAGAACAAGCGATCAATCCCAGGGCTCCGCCGAAGGCTGCTCCGTGCACCACCGAAACCACTGGATGAGGAGTTGAGGCCACCGCCTGAAACATATCAAACAAAACTCCGGCATCTTTTTTATTTTTCGCAAATGTGTATTTGACGATCTCCTTCATCCAAAGCAGGTCTGCACCCGCACAAAATGATTTTCCTTCACCACGCAAAATAACAGCTCGTAAGTCTTTCCGACGAACGAGGTCTTTAAAAACTTTCGTAATTTCAAGAATCATTTTTGGATTAAAGGCATTGCGAAGCTCCGGCCGATTAAGCCTCACTTCGAGAACACCCTCTTGCTCTGACACTTTAACAAATTCCATGAAAATTCCTCACTACATTCTAAAAACGCCCTGCTTTGCCGGACCCCAGTCTTTATTTAAACTTGCGGCGATGCCAAGGGCCAAAACTTGGCGAGTGTCCGCGGGATCAATGATGCCATCATCCCAAATGCGCGCACTCGAATAATATGCAGAGCTTTCACTTTCGTATTTTTCAAGAGTCGGTTTTTTAAAATCGGCTTGCTGCTCAGGAGACATTTTTTCTCCGCGAGCTGCCATTTGATCCATCTTCACTGTGAGTAAAACATTGGCTGCTTGCTCTCCACCCATCACAGAAATACGAGCGTTAGGCCACATCCAAAGCTGACGAGGCTGAAAAGCCCTGCCACACATGCCATAATTACCAGCCCCATAAGAGCCACCAATCACAACCGTGAATTTTGGAACGCGAGCATTGCTAACAGCCATCACCATTTTAGCTCCGTGCTTAGCAATGCCTTCGTTTTCATATTTTTGGCCCACCATAAAGCCTGTGATATTTTGCAGAAAAATAAGTGGAATTTCACGCTGCTCGCAGAGTTCAATGAAATGCGCAGCCTTCATCGCGCTTTCGCTAAAAAGAACTCCGTTGTTGGCGATAATTCCAACAGGCATTCCCCAGATATGAGAAAAACCGCAGACCAAAGTTTTGCCATAAGTTTTTTTGAACTCGTGAAAGCGACTGCCATCAACAATACGTGCAATCACTTCGCGCACATCGTAAGGAACACGAGAGTCCTTCGACACAATCCCATAAATCTCTTTGCCATCAAACAAAGGCTCTTCGATCGGACGCATCGGTAAATTTACTTTTCGTTTGTGATTGAGATGAGCAACAATGCCGCGAGTGATTTCGATCGCATGCTCATCGTCTTCTGCAAAGTGATCGGTCACACCACTGATTTCACAGTGAACATAGGCTCCGCCCAAGTCTTGCGCAGAGACTTCTTCGCCAGTAGCTGCTTTAACTAGTGGAGGTCCACCCAAAAAGATTGTGCCGTTGTCTTTGACGATGACATTCTCGTCACTCATCGCTGGCACGTAGGCTCCGCCTGCTGTGCAAGAGCCCATTACCACGGCAATCTGTGGAATGCCTTCGGCTGACATGCGAGCTTGATTATAAAAAATACGCCCGAAGTGATCACGATCCGGAAACACATCCGCCTGCATTGGCAAAAAAGCACCGCCGCTATCCACGAGATAAATACAAGGCAAACCATTTTCCATGGCAATCTCTTGAGCCCGCAGATGCTTTTTTACTGTCAGCGGAAAATATGTTCCGCCTTTGACAGTGGCATCGTTGGCCACAAATACGCACTCAACTCCTGACACGACTCCGATACCTGTGACTAAGCCTGCACCAGGAGCTGAATTTTCGTACACATCCCAAGCTGCTAATGTTGAAAACTCTAAAAAAGAGCTGCCAGGGTCCAACATTCCTTCAATGCGCTCTCGTGCTGTGAGCTTGCCTCGAGATTTGTGCTTGGCCATGGCGTCTTTGCCACCACCTAATTTGACGGTTTCGACTCGGTCACGCCAAACCTTTAGCAAAGACTGCATGTGAGCTTTATTCTCAGAAAATTCTTTCGAATTTAAATCAAATTCTGAATTCAATATTTCCATAAATCAACAATCCTTAAATTCAATTAAGTCCTTCAGCTCCAGGCGATAGCCGGAACCAAACTGAGTCGCACTCCCACACGAATCTGCGCCAGCAAAATCTCTGACTGATCAAACACCTGTGCTTGCAGTTCATGCTGCGATTTTTGCGAGGTTTCAAGCTCCGTGTAGGACGCTTCGCGCACAAGCTCTGGAAGCTCAATACGAATGCGAAGTTCGCCGCGAAAAGGCTTTAGCAAATCCATTTGAAAATGCTCGAGCTCCATCGTAAATGGACCCTCTGGGCGATTTTGGTCCCATAAAAAACGACAAGCCTCGATCGCCGACGTCATCACAACTCCGTCTTGAATGAGGCCTCGAGAGTCCAGGTTTCGCTCTTTATCAGGGACTACCACTTCAACATGCGCGCGCGAAAGTTTGGCCACACGGAGGCCCATGGCCAATACATGAGGCTGCAAAAGATCTAACGCGAAGTTTAACCCGCGCCGGCCCTTCTGCAAAATTTCGGGAGGAACGACGCCTTCGAGAGCGCCCGTGACCAGACCCTCGAGTGCTTGAGCTATGTTGTTGATGTTCTTAGTAATCATGCTATGGTGACTTAACTGGATTTCGAGTAGATATTCAAGCGAGGACGCATGAAATACCTTGGCGTGATAGCCTTTGTTGCAGCATTAACATGGACCTGGAACATCATTCACTCTGACTCACCTGTGAGTTTTGAGACGCACTCCGGCATTCAGGAGAAGCTTGCAGGTCTGATTCAAGAAACCATCAAGGCTAAGCGGCCCACGGCCTCTGAAGTACAAATCAATAAACTTTGGACAGAGATGCTCTCTCCTGGAAAAGTAAAAGCGTTTTTCGTTTATACTTTTAAAGACAGCGAAGCCGGCGGCACTTCAACCACGATCAAAGGCGAAGGTCTTCTTGAAAGACAAAATGACGATGGCTCTGGCCTTGATCACTGGGTTCTCACAAAAGTAAAAACCACCAATGACTCTGTTGTTTTTGAAGAAGGCCTTGTTGTCACTCCAGGTGAGTCACAAGCTGAGCCTGATTCTGTCGTTGCTCCCGCTGAGCACAAATGAGTTCTGAACAGGGAGCTCTCCCCACTCGATCAATTCCTATCGACGAAGAGGGTTACCCGCTTTTTTCTGAACTGCGGGTGACTGATCCCCTCATCGGTCGCGAAATTCTCGAAAATATTAGATTTGCCGAAAACGGCGCCTTCATCACTAAAGTGCATACCAAAGCACACGAAGAAGAGCTTACAGAATATCTTATAGAAGCTTTTGATGAGCCTTTAGTTGCAAGACACATCAGTAAAACAACAATCACAGTCCCCTTTGAGCTCGAGTTTGAATTTGATTTCAAAACTTTAAGCGTCGATGAGTGGGACCGCTTTCATGGTCTGACCAAGCAAGATATTCCTTTTGTTTTGAATCGCAATGCTCAAAAAGAACTCTTTGATCTGTGTGATGATTACGACGACGATTCGCTCACCATTGATGGCAAAGTGATTCCTGTAAAGCCATGGATGAGTGCAGACCCAGCCGTTGAAACTGAAAAATATTGGAGCCATGTTTATCAGACTGAAACCCCCCGCTGGGAGTTGAACCAAGCCTCGCCAGCACTTTTGGATATGATCCCAAGACTTAAGCTTCCGAGGTCACGAATCTTGGTTTTAGGTTGTGGGAGTGGCAACGACGCTGCTGAGTTTGCCAAGTACGGACACATCGTCACAGCTGTAGATATTTCTCCCGAAGCTATCTCAAGAGCTCGCGAAAAATATGGCTCAATCACAGGGCTCACGTTTTTAGAAAGCGATATTTTTGCTCTCGGTGATGAGCATACTGCAGCCTATGATTTGATTTTTGAGCACACTTGTTTTTGCGCCATTGCCCCGCACCGACGGAATGACCTAATCGCTGTTTGGCGGCGCTGTCTAGCTGACGGCGGGCAATTGCTAGGCGTTTTCTTTACAATGGAGCGCCGATTTGCTCCGCCTTTTGGTGGCAGCGAATGGGAGTACCGCGAACGACTGAAAAAACATTTTCAGTTTCTATTCTGGGGCCGTTGGCAAAAATCGATCGATCGCCGACAAGGCAAAGAGCTTCTTATTTTTGCAAAAATGAAATCTCGGTAGATTAATTCTGAAATACGTGCTGGCATTTATTACTTACTTTAGTGAAGGCTTTCGCCTTAATTTCGGGTTTTTCAGAAATAAAATCGAACGCGGCAACAAAAAGATCCTTGAACTTCAGATCGGGCTCTCTCAACAAGAGTAGAAGAACATCTGTTTTGTTTTTTATCGCCATTTTAATAGCAATTGAATATATGGTTTCTTGGCTTCCTGAATCTGTCAGCATTCCTTGAATCGCTTTTAGGCCTCTGTTGAGCTTCAAAAACTCATAGTCAAAATCTAAACCCAGATCCATAGCCCAAGTCATCCAAGACTCAAACGTGACCTCGGATTTTTTAATTTTATAAAATCGATCCTGAATTATTAGCGTCAACTGCTCTTCATTCAGACTTTCGCCGACTTTAACATGTTCATCATTTTGCTTGCGAAGTTTTAAAAAATACTTTGCCACAATATCCGCTCGCTCAAGCTTGATACCTATTGCCAGCATTAAGGCACTGTCACGCAATTCTTTGTTTAGGCGCCCCACCATTCCATAGTCCAAAATTCCGACTCGAATATCCTCGTCACTGACACTCGCCAAAATGTTTCCTTGATGAAGATCTGCATGAAAAAATCCACTTTGAAAAAAGGCTTCATTGACCCACATTTCAGAAAGCCGTTCAGAAACTTTTTTATATAGATCTGGATAGAGGTCTTTGTATTGAGCGAATTCCTTCGCAGGCTTTTGTCCAAACACCAGCTCTTGCAGCATAACATTTTGCCTAGATCCGATTAGATTTGCTCTTGGAACTAGAACTTTCAGTATGTTTTTTTGACCATGAAATTCAATGACTTCAGAATGAGCATAAACTTCTGCAGCTTCATTTTGATTTTCAATAGTTGCTGCAACATAGAGCTCTTCAACAACCGAACTGTGAATGTCTTCAACAAGATCAGCAAGAGCCGGTAAGTTCAAATGCTTCAGCTCGGGGTCATCGTCGATATCAACCGCAATCTTCAAAAGAATTTGATGGTCCATCTCCAAAAGTTCGCTCATCCCCGGCTTCAAAAATCGCAGAACAATACTCGCCCGTTGACCATTTGAGTTTCTCCACTGCGCCCTATGTGTTTGCGCCATAGTGCCAACGCCGAGAGGCTTGCGTTCAAAATAATTAAACACGCTTATATCAACACCTTCTTGCTCGAGAGCTTTATGAACTTTCCACCATGGAACAGCGCTTACTTCGCTTTCAAGCCGCTGAAAAATAGCCTTAAATTCATATGGAATTTCATTGCTTCGTCCCATAATCTGAACAAGTTTTTGTAACTGGGGTCCGGCATTTTGAATCATAACCAAAAACACGTCTGTTGGCTTTGAATCTAAAGACATTTGCGACATATGATATAAAATCTCAGCCTTCTGAGAAAATGGAAGCGCATTAAAATAGTATTTCAAAAGGCGACTCAGCACTATCACATCGGAAGTTGCAGATTGATTTAAACTAGCAATCATCTGCTGCACATTCAGCTCGAACTGCTTTCTAAATTCTTCTTTAATATCTTTCAGTGACGCTTTTTCGGAAAGAGCAATCGAAAGACCACGGTAACCTACAAAATACAAAAAATTTCGATATTTTTGCAGCCTTTGTTTTTCATAAAATTCTATCTTTTTAACAACAGAAGATGACTCACTCGTATAGCGACGAGCGCGGATTTTTTCTAACAACTTTTCGTCTGAAAGCTCATCTAACTTGTAATAGCTGAATAAATTCGATTTTTTTTGAGTCTGCAAGAATTCCGAAAATGATTTAACAATGATTGTCTCTGGCTCCTCACGAGAAGTCAGTTTTATTTTTTCAATAGCCATTACTAGCCGCTGCATTGATTCGGGCGAAACCTGCTCATCAGATTTTAAAAGCACCGCTGCTCGTAGCAAAAGTGCCATTGAAGCTCTTTCGCCTTCCGAGAAGTAGACTTCATCCTGGGCCCAACCAAGAACGCACGTAAATAGAATGGCAACTGCTAACAAGCTTCGAATCATCGTTGGGTCCTGTAGCAGCTTTAATACCAATCTGAATGCAGAGCTCATTCGTCGGCAGGTAAAACTATTGTCTAAGCTATTTTCACAATGCCTGGAAAGAGCTCTCACGCCATCCTTGAAAAGGTTCATTGTGATTTTAAGAGGTAGTCAGGATTTAGAGCAATTCTGAGGTGCATAAAAAGAAAAAGCCAGTTGCTTCCGTTACGCCGTTTTCGATGATGTATGTGCAAACAAAAATCATTAAAAAGAGGGAGAAGCAATGGCTTACGGA
>CANCBY010000047.1 GCA_947374445.1 Pseudobdellovibrionaceae bacterium | reverse complement strand
GTCGAATTTGGAGTCGTGTTTTTCATTTAAAAAGCCTACGAAGGGCTAGGTCCAGTGTCAAAGCTGGTCGAGTCGATTCGCTGAAAAAAATGAGATTCAATTGCGCAGGTCGTCTTAGGCCTAACATGATTTTCCAACTGTTTGAAATCGCTATATGATTTTAAAGTTATAAAACTACGAAAGGACATCTTAATGTCGGATTCAAAAAGTTTCGCAAAAACGAACCGCGATGTGGTTATTGTTGATGGTCTCAGAACTCCGTTTGCAAAAGCGGGGACTAAGCTGAAAAGAGTTTCTCCGCAGGATCTTGGCAAGACAGCGCTAAAAGAACTCCTGGCGAAGACAAACTTAGATGTCAATTTGATTGATGAAGTGATCATCGGCAATGTCGGAAATCCGATGGATGCTGTGAACATGGGGCGTGTGGTAGCTCTAAGTGCTGGTGTGCCACAAAAAACATCAGCGTACACTGTGCATCGCAATTGTGCTTCGGCTCTTGAGGCTATCTCTCATGGTTTTGAAAAAATTAGATCAGGCACTATGGATGTGATCATTGCCGGTGGAACCGAGAATATGTCGCAAAAGCCCACACAAGTGCCTGAAAAAATGCAGGATATTTTTTCAAAACTTTTTGCTGCTAAGGGGCCGGCTCAAGCTCTACCACTTTTGTTTGAACTTTTTAAAGCTGACATGAAGCAAATCAAAGCGCTTTTTACTGCCAATCAAAAAGATGCCTTCTTTCCGGTAATATCAGTCGTGCAGGGTCTGACGGATCCTTTTGTTGGTATCAACATGGGAATGACAGCCGAGATTCTTGCCAAAGAATTTGGCATCTCTCGTCAGCAGCAAGATGAGTTTGCTTTACGCTCGCACTTACTGGCAGTGGCCAACACAAAAAATGGAAAATTTAAAGAAGAGATCGCGCCGATCTCTTTGCCGCCGGAGTTCACTGAAACTTTATCTGAAGATGTGGGGCCTCGTGATGGCCAAACGATCGAAGCCTTGGCAAAAATGAAACCGTTTTTTGATCGCAAAACAGGTTCGATCACTGTTGCTAATGCCTGCCCGATAACGGACGGAGCAGCGATGATGCTTTTGATGTCACGTGAAAAAGCAGAGGCACTGGGTTACAAGCCACTCGCACGGATTCGCAGTTATGGTTTTGCCGGTCTTGAGCCTGAACGCATGGGACTTGGCCCTGTGTACTCATCACCTGTAGCCCTCAAGCGGGCAGGGCTTACGATGAAAGACATCGGACTTGTTGAAGTCAATGAGGCCTTTGCAGCGCAAGTGCTTGCTTGTCAAAAGGCCTTTGATTCGGATGAATTTGGTCGCACAAAGTTGGGCCTTTCCGGCAAAGTCGGCGAACTCAAAACAGATATTCTGAATGTCAACGGCGGAGCGATTGCTCTGGGACATCCAGTGGGAGCCACTGGCACACGCCTAGTTTTGACTCTAGCAAAAGAAATGAAACGAAGAAATGTTCAGTTTGGTTTAGCAACACTTTGTATCGGTGGCGGTCAAGGTGGTGCGATGGTGATTGAGGCGGAGGCCTAATTATGAGTATTCAAGAGAGCATCAAAATAATTCCACAAAATATGCCCTTTGGTGAAATCGCCATTTTGGAGTTTGACCTCATTGGAGAGAAGGCAAATAAACTCAACACTCCGGTCATGACTCGATTGCAAGAGTGTTTGCAAGAGCTTGCTCGGTCAAAATACAAAGCCGTGATTATCAGATCTGGAAAGCCCAAAATCTTTATTGCCGGCGCCGATATCGACGAAATCAAGGCGATGACGAGCCGTGAGCAATTCGACAAAGCTGTAAATCAAGGTCAGCAGATTCTAAATCAAATTGAAGATCTGCCAATGCCAGTGATCGCTGCAATTCATGGTGCTTGTGCGGGCGGTGGTTGTGAACTTGTGATGGCCTGCGATTACCGTATTGCCTCTGAAGCGACAGAAACTCGCATCGGTTTGCCAGAGACAAAACTAGGAATTATTCCAGGCTTTGGTGGCTGTGTGCGCATGCCGCGAATCATTGGGCTTCAAGCCGCTTTAGATATTATTCTTGGCGGAAAACTTGTAAACGCAAAAAAGGCTGAAAAAATTGGCCTCATAGATCAGGCCGTGCATCCTTCAATTTTGATGGAAGTGGCACTTAAAAAAGCCAAAGAAGTGGTTGAAGCCGGCGGAAAAAAACGTAAAAAAACTTTCAAAGCCCAAGGCCTGCCAAATGTTATTCTTGAGGGCGTTGCCAAGGGTGTTGTTTACTCTCAGGCAAAAAAAGGTGTGCTGAAAGCGACCAAAGGTCATTATCCCGCTCAGATGAAGGCGATCGAAGTTATTTCTAAAACCCACGGCATGTCTGATCGACAAAAAGCACTCAACATTGAGCGCGAAGGCTTCTGTGAGATGGCCGCGACCAGTGTTTCAAAAAATCTGATTCATGTTTTCTTTTTGACCGAGATGGTAAAAAAGCAAAACGGTGTTCCCGGCGTGGACGTTAAAGGTAAAAATGTCACTCACATGGGCATCTTAGGCGCCGGCACTATGGGTGGTGGCATTGCCTACGTCGCTGCAGATAAAGGCATCGATGCTCGTATGAAAGACATCAATTACGATGCTGTTGGCAAAGGTCTCAAGCATGCTTTTGATCTTTGGAAGAAGCTCGTGAAAAAGAAAGTGATCACTCAGTATGATTTTCAACAAAAGATGGGGCTTGTCAGCGGTGGAGTTGACTTTGCTGGCTTCAAACAAATGGACGTTGTTGTTGAAGCCATAGTTGAAGACATGGAGATCAAAAAAAGAGTGATCGGCGAAGTTGCAAATAACATGCGCCCCGATGCGATCATCGCGACCAACACAAGCTCACTTTCTGTGACCGAAATGGCAGCAGGTCACCCTCGTCCTGAGTTTTTTGCGGGGATGCATTTTTTCAATCCCGTGCACAAGATGCCGTTGGTTGAAGTTATCCGCGGAGCAAAGACATCAGATCAGACGATTGCGACAATTTTTGAACTCTCGAAAAAAATGGGTAAAATGCCTGTGGTTGTTAAAGATGGCCCTGGCTTTTTGGTGAACCGTTTACTTTTGCCTTACATGGCCGAAGCGGCTTTTTTGCTTCAAGAGGGAATGAGCATCGAGACTGTGGACAAAGCCTATGTTTATGAGTTCGGAATGCCGATGGGCCCGTTTGAGCTCATGGATGCTGTGGGGCTTGATGTCTGTATCAAAGTGCTAAAGATTTTCAAAAAAGCATTTGGCTCTCGCATCGAGATGGCTCCATGTATGGATAAGCTTGCGACCAGCGGCCGCTTGGGACAAAAAAACAAAAAAGGTTTTTACAAATACAGTGAGCAAGGCCGCACCGATGGAGTTGATCAGTCGATCTATTCAGAGCTGGGGATTGCAACGCCAACCAATCCGTTGTCCGTGAAAGAATGCCTCGAGCGAGGTGTGTTTGCCATGGTCAACGAGTGTGCGCTGGCATTGCTCGAAGATAAGATCGTCGAAACGCCCGACGAGGTCGATTTGGCTATGATTATGGGAACAGGCTTTCCGCCTTTCAGAGGCGGTCTCTTGAAATATGCTGACAGCTTGGGCTCTCAATACATTGTAGATCAGCTCGAGATCTATGCCGCAAAGGGTGCTCAGCGTTTAAGACCGAGCAATCCACTTCGAAGCATGGCAAAAACACAGCGTCGATTTTATTGACAGAGTTTCATCAAATTAGCACTATTTTACAAATTTCCCTCTCATAAAAAGGGGGAAACATCTCGATTCTTAGATAGTTTGCCCAGGCAAAGCATAAATCTGGTAGATGTAATGTTGTTTAATTGTTTGTATAACTTTGGCAATTTTTGCATTGAGGTTTTGCTTGAAAACTAATTCGAGATTTTTTTTGAGAACATTTGCGTTTTTAACCACATTATCCTTGTCGGTTCTGAGTACGGCCGCGCTAGTGAAGTCGACAGATCGCCAAAACGGCTGCACCCTCTATCGAGTGAAAGCTGAAAATGAACAAATGCTGGCCAATGAACAGATGGTGATTGACCGAGTAGTAAATGGCCTACTGATCGATAATATGGAAATTGATTTTTTGCAAAAGCGTGTTCTGGTCGACGCGATTGTCAGTATGCCATTCTGGTTTAATGGCCCTTTCATTTCTAATAGTAGAGTTTATATATCTGGTAATTCCTCTCAGCTTAATTTTCTGATCAATCAATTGAACCGAAAGTTTACAATCCTAGAAAAGATGTGCATCAGTGATAAAAACGAATTGGTTTACGCGAGTTTGTTTCCTGTACCAGTGAGCAAATAGTTTTTTATACTTCCAATTGAGTCTAAGGCGAGAGCTTTTAGCTAAAGCTCATTGAATTAAAATGAATAACTCGTGCCCACCAACATGGTCGAAACCTGTTGAACCTTGGGCACCACGGCGACCACCTGATTTATTCTTTGCGAACTTTGGCCTCGTCCACCGCTGTAGTAACCACCAAATGTGTAAGTGATGGCTCCTGACTGAAATGCTAAATTCGCACTCCAGCCGACTTGGTCAATGTGATCGCCTTGTCCTCGGACTTTGCTCGGATCAGGATTGGGATGCGCCGAAAAATTAGTAAATCCCCCGATGCGGCCCTTGAGCCAAGAGCGAATGTGATATTCGACTCCGGCTTGAATATTCCAAACGGCGTTGTAGTTGAGCTCTTCTGCAAGGCCTGATTCTTCTGTTTGAAAGTCGTAGAAGTTTTCTCTGGAAAAATTCGCGATATCAAGTGCTAGAAGGTATTGAGACTTTTCTTCATAGGCAACCCCCACAGAGTAGCGTTGAGGAATATGTGATGGGCTAGCGGCACTTGTAATATTATGAGTGGCCGTGGTCGTGCCCGAGTTGAGAGTATTATCAAAATACGTAGCAGTCCCAGCGACATGCAGCGAAGGCAATCGCCAAGAGGCACCCCAACTCCAGTTGTCGTTGATGGCTTTGTGATAGCCAAGAGTTGCGACAACTGCATTTTGCGTGAGAGTTTTTTCTTCTTGATAAATATTCGTGGCTGTCTGAGAAACAAAAGTTCGATCGGATAAAGACTTGGTGTAGCTGCGGGCGGTGTAATACATGCTAAGCCCGACAGACTCACTTTCCGAAATCAGTCTCGAAAGCGAGCCTCCCACCCAAAGGGATTCATCGGTCATACTCAGAGTCGTCTTTGAAGAAGCCGAGCTGCCCGAGGTGTTTGTGAGATCGCCCTTAAAAAAGTCGTACTCGGGCGTGACAATTGAGAATGCAAACGTCCAATCGGGCAGAGCCTCAAAGCGGTTGATGCTGCCAGTAGAAGATGGCAGGGGGCGAAAAAACCCCTGATTGACTTCAAGCCCTTTTTTGATCAAGTCGACATTCTCTCCAAAAACAGTATCAAATTTTTTGTAAATTCCTACGGCGGCCGAAAAGCTTTTTCCTTTGAGTAGCGCGCAGGTGGCTGGATTGTACCAGGAACAAGATGAGGCATCCCCTGCAACAGCGGTGGCGGCACCGCCCATTCCGGCGGCCTGATCACCGATCAGAATCGAGTTGGAGTTCGAATAGGCGGCCTGCGCGAGCGGGGCATTAAAAAGCACTAAAATCAGAGGCAAATAAAGTCGGTAGCGGAACATGGCTTATTCTCTCGAGCGTCTGCTTTTGCTGGCAAGATCAATTGGAAAGACCGGGCCTTTGGACTGTCTAAGTTCTAGTCACTTGCTCAGCCCAAATGGGGGAGCGGGCTATTGAGTGCTTGGCAGAGGTAGCCAGTTGTAAATTACGAGGTGTTGGCCGAGCTTAGGCTGGCGTGAGGGTTGCCTTAGTGATGGGTGTGAATCAAAAAAAGGAGCATCTTATGAAGCCGTCATTTTTATCATGGAGTTTTGCAGCGATCTCATTTTCTGTTGTTCTGGGCCTTACGGCTTGCGGACAAAAAAAGGATGATGGCACAGCTGCTGTCGATGGACGGGCTCGGGCGTCTGGAGTGGTTGCGCCCTCTGCAAATACGGCAGGTTATATCAGCAATCGAAGCGCCTATGTAAACTCTGGAGCTGGGATGTTTTCGCAACCTCTTTCGTCATCGCAGTTTAGACAGAATACTTTGGATTTTATCGCTTCGTCTTGGGACACTCGTGGAACGGGTGATATTGATGACTCTTCGGTCGGAATTCAAGTGTATGTTGAAGCCGCAGCCAATAGTCAGATCAATGTAAGCACATCAAATCTAAAAATTTGGATCTATGACAGCTACGCAAAAAATGCCACTGTGATGGACAATGGCCAGGCGGCCGTTCCATATTTCATTGTTTTTAAAAATGCGGTGAGCGGCACGGTGACGGGCAATCAGTTCAACGTCGTATTCAGAGATGATTATCAAGAAGTGACTTTGGCAGGATCATTTGATGCGAACTATGCTTATGGCACGATGAGCTTTAAAAATCTCAAAGACGCGACGGGTGGAAGCTTAAAATCAGCTAGCCCTATGGGCTACTTTGCGATGAGCACTTGCGCTTTGATGAATTGCAAAAAATAGTACTAGCACACTGGGCTGCTGAAAACTTTAGGTGTTTGCAGAGCCCTAGATTTTGATGTTAGGCTACAGTCCGATGCAAAGACTCGTTTTTGATCCTTTTGTTATTCACTCTGTGGTGGGCGGTAAGTCAGCCCTTGATATTCCACGTCTTAACATAACAAACTTTGAAGAAGCCGAAAATTTTATTAAAGGCTATGGCTTTGATTTATCCGATCAAGACGAGGTTGAAAGACTTTGGTATTTTCACCGTCGTGCCTTGGTGTTGATCGAAGAAAAATTAGGCTTTGAAAAATCTGAAATTCCCGAAATACTGCGTGACCCTAAGGCGCTTGTTGATCTCAGAAACTTATTGATCTGGGCTAGCGAAAAAAAACCAGCGGAGCCGCAACTGCAAAAGTGGGCTTGTGCGATCTTACGGGTGATGCATGTATTTGTACATTCCGAGAATGATTTGTTTTCGACCTTTTCTGAAGAGATCCAAAAGCAAATTTTGACGCCTTTTCAGAATTGTATTTTCAATGATGGGACAACTGGAACGACTTACCTCAAAGGAGCAGGAGCTGGCACTCGCCTTGAAGCCTACCCCTTGCCGTTAGTGGGTTTTGAAGTGAAGCCATTTAAAACTTCGACATCTACGGTTATTAAACTTTTGGCAAAACCTAACGCTTTGGCAATGAGTGTTTTTGATAAGCTGGGACTTCGCTTTGTGACGAGATCGATGTTTGACACATTTCGTGTGATTCGTTTTTTAGTCGAAGAGAACTTGATTAGTTTTCCACATATTATGCCAGAGCAGTCGTCGAATAATCTTTATCCGGTTGATTTGTTTTTAAAAGTTTCTGAGCGTATCGCAAAAACGGCTTTAAACTTAACGCCAGAGCAAATCACCGGTCTTTTTGAAAAGGCGCTCATCGAAAACTCTGCAGAGCCGACGGGGCAAGACGGACTTTTTCGCAAAGACAATCAGTTCTCCGGTGCTGATTATAGATTTATTAAATTTATCTCGCGGAAGTTTATCAAAGTTAAAACTCCAGGTGGAACTTTTAGTTTTTTTTACCCTTTTGAAATTCAGATTATGGATCAGGCATCTCATGAAAAGATTTTGTCGGGCCCCTCGGAACATCAGGCATATAAGGACCGTCAGATCAATGCAGCCCGCAAGCGGATTTTAGCTGAATGATCGTTTTTTCAATCTGTCGCTCGGTGATTTCTAGTTTTATATTTTTGTTTATAACAGTTGTGTTGTCTTCGGCTTCTATTTTTTTAAATTTTTTTGGATTGCAAAAAAAATGGGTGGATCGGGTGATTTGCTTCTGGGGCGAAACAACGTTGCTTCTTTTTGGCGTTGAACTCAAGGAATCGGGTCGAGAAAATATTCCTGAGGGAGCCTGTCTTTTTTTGTTTAATCACACGAGTTTTTTTGATGTCTTCGCAATGTCAGCCAGACTTTCTGGTATGAGGTTTGGCGCGAAGATTGAACTTTTTAAGATTCCATTTTTTGGGCCGGCAATGCGCTTAGCAGGGGTTTTGCCAATTTCAAGAGCTCATCGCGACAAGGTTTTCAAAGTGTACGAGCATGCTCAGGCTAGAGTTGAGCAAGGGCAAAAATTTGCTTTGGCTCCGGAGGGCGGCCGAAATAAAGTCGAAAAACTTTTGCCATTCAAAGCAGGGCCATTTATTTTTGCGATAAACTCAAAACTTCCGATTGTTCCGGTTGTGATAAAGGGTGCTGCCGAGGTTTATCCTAAAAACACGGTGCTGCCTCATTGGAAGCGTTGGAAGTCTCAGATCACTTTGCAGTATCTGCCAGCGATTGAAGTGCAGGACTACACTCTTGAGACAAGAGTTCATCTGCAAAAGCAAGTCTTTGAAAAAATGAGCCCGTTTTTTAATTGACCAAATCCCAGTCGGTGATCAAGTCGCTGTGAGATCTTGTCGCCATTTTTAGCTGCTTAGATCCCGTATCAACAGTGATTTGCATGATCGAGTTTTTGAAGTCGATCTGCGAAATTTTTAAAATTCGCGGCGGATGCACCGTGCGGCTTTGTATAAGTTTGGTTAGATAATCAATCGGCAAGTAGTTGTTAAAAGTCTTTCCGAGGTCTTTGCTTTTTAAAAATCCAACAAACCAAGATCCATCTGGGGCGATCGAAACAGGATGGTTGTCATTTTTAAACTGTGTAAGCAATGTCCAAGTCTCTCCGCCATCCAATGTCGAAAAAATACCGTGCGAAGAAGCCAAGCCGATGCGTTTATTCTGAGCGCTCCAAGAAACCGAGAAGACTTCGCGCTTGAGAAGATCATCTTTTGTTAGTTTTGTTTCGGCTGCAGGAAGATCACTAGCGAGCGGTCGTTTCCAAAAGACTTTGCCGTGGTCTTTGAGTTGGCTGATGCCCCAAACCTGAGCTTCGGTTTTTAGAATAGCTAAGTTCTGGCGAAGCAGCAGACGGTGGGGCTCATCACTTTCGATGACGATAGCCAGATCACGGTTGGTCTTCCAAAGTTTGACCTGGGTGATGCTGATATTTCGTTTGTTTTCAAGTTCGAGAAGATATGACTCGCGAAATTTAACCTTTTGCCAATGTCCATTTTCATCCATGACCTCACTCGCAAAATCAGCTTTCAGTAAAACGTTATTGAGATCAACAAAGCCTATGACCGAAGTGCTGCTATTGTTGGGATTGTAAGAAACTTTTAGCCAAGAATCTTTAACAGCGAGAATTTTGAGAGTGCTTTTGCCTGGCATGGCCGTTAGCAGCTCTGACGACCATGTCGGACCAGAGCGCAGTGACGTTGATATGAGAGTCATAGCTAAACCCATGTCTTGAGGCGAAGATTGGAGTTCAAAAACTGGAGCCCATTCTTGCTGACCACCGTAGGCCGGCTCGAGAAGTGCCCAGTAGCCACGAATTTCTTTGAGCAAGAATTCTTTTTCTTTGTAAAAAACTTTTTCGCTCAAATCGACATCACGAGCGACTTTATTGGCTTGCACCCATTGTTTGCGCTCGCTGGCAGTTGGGTTAGCTCCGGCGCTCGAGCCGACAAGATAGCGAAATAAAAATTCGTTGCCGATAATTTTTTTATTGAGTGTTTCGTTTGAGGCTTGTCCTGACGGGAATAGACTTTGTGGTGCCCGATAAAAAGATATAGCAGTGCTCATGGACCAAACGGCCGGAGAAATGGCTAGCAGTCCTGTTAGAACAATTAGAGGTTTAAATGCGATCGGCAATTTGGTCACAAAGATATTCTCAGGCTCTGCGGCTTGATTCTCAAGGCCAGATTCAAATCTCCGCTGAATGATGAGATTGAGTAAAAAACTTAGCTGGCTTCATGGCTAGGAGTGCGACTCTCGTGGTCATTTTGATGGTCATTTCGTGGAGATAGCTTTAGATTTGAAGACATCGAAATGATTCAACAAAATCGTTCTTTTTTTATTTTCTTGGTGGCTCTGAATCTGCTGCTGCCTTTTTCAGTCAAAGCTGGAGAGAGTCTTGGGACGTTTCAGTTTCAAGATTTTTCATTGGCGCCAAGGCTTGAGGTGCGCGAGCCCTCTGAGGGCGGTTTCGATCTTAAGGAGTCCTGGATCTCTGTCCAGTGGCTTAAAGACGAATTTATTCATGGCCAATTTCGTCTTGGAACATTGGATCAAATCCAACCTGTAATTTGGATGAATCCAAGCAAAGACGGGTTCGGCCTCATAGAAGCTTGGGTCGAACTCAAATCGACTTCGGGCATTTTACGTGTGGGCAGGTTGCCGATTCCTGACGGTTTCGAAGGTAGTTTTGGCGATGGCTTTTGGTTGATGCCACAAAGCGAGGTTCGAAAGCGAAGCTGGCTGTTCACTCGTGATGAGGGTTTGACTCTCGAGGCTATAACCAAGCCTTGGTTGACTTCAATCACGGTACATAACGGCGAGTCGGGGCCCAATGCCGATGCAAAAATGTGGGTCACAGGTCGCTGGCAGTATTTAGATAATAATACTGGAAACGGTGTTTTGCTGACTGCGACAGAGGGTTCTACCAACCCGATCAGCACTAGCAGCTCAACAGCACAAACGACAGACAGTTTTCGTTTTGACAATACAAAGTCTAGCAAAATCCGCTGGGGAACTTTAGCTCTTTTTCATCTCTGGAAGCGTGACTACTGGAACCTCGAAGTGGGCCGTGGTGATATTTTACAAGATGCTGACAAATATCCAATGGGCTGGGGGCGTTTTGATGTTTCTTGGAATCTGGGGGGAGATCTTAATTTGCTCGGTCGGTATGAGCAGACCCAGAGTGATCTCAAAGACAGTGCGACAATTTCTAAAATTTCGGCCTTTGGCTTTTTACTTTCGAGTCGCGATCAGCTGAGTTCGCTGACCCTGTTTTTCAAGCACAAAGAAGAGCAGCCCTCTAAGAATAACGACGAAGCACTTTTACTGTTTCGAATCAACTCCTCCAGTGCGGGGATTTAACCTCCTATGACACAAACATTTTTTTATATTCTTAGTGCGTCCATTTTGCTTTTGGGTTTTGCCTCGCTAGCGACATTTTTCTTGCAAAAAAAGAATCCCAAAAATTCCACGCTTGAAAAAGTGAGGGTGATCGTAAAGACCTGGTGGTGGATTGTTTGTTTTTTTCTATTTACTTTAGGCACCGCACCCTGGGGGCTCCTTGCTGGATTCGCCTTAATTAGCTTGGTTGTTGCATTTGAGTATTATAGTTTTTCAAAGCTCGAGAAACTTAAAAATACTCTGCGCGTGATCATTTGTATCTTCGTAATTGCTCAATATGCTCTTTTAGGTTTTGGGCAGTTTAGGTGCTTTCAGCTGCTTCCGATTCTAACTGTGCTTTTGACTTTAGCACCTGTGGTTATTTTTAAGTCTGATCTTGAGCAACTTCCAAGAACGGCGGCCTCTCTGATTGGTCCGATCGTATTTTTTCATTTTCTGGCGTGCTTGCCAGCGCTTTTTTTGTTGGCGAATAAGACTTTTGCAAGCCTTGAAAAAGCGCAGCTATTGGTTTTTCTAATTATCTTTCTGACTGAAATTAATGACATCAGTCAGTTCATTTTTGGTAAACTTTTTGGTAAAAACAAAATTATTCCGCATATCAGTCCCAATAAGACTGAGGCGGGCTTTATTGGCGGGTTATTTTTTACAATTGCCGTCGCGAGTATTTTATTTACGAAAATTTTGCAGCTGCCGCTATGGCAGAGCATTTTGTTTGGAGTCGTGATTTCGGTTTATGGAATTATGGGAGATCTATTTTTTAGTGCAGTCAAAAGACATTTTGGAACAAAAGATTTTAGCAACGCTTTGCCGGGCCATGGGGGCTATCTCGATCGTTTAGACAGTTTGATTTTAACGTCTCCGGTTGTGTTTTATTTATTTTATTTTCTCATAGCCGAATGACCGGCTGAACTAGCAAATGAAGGGTGCAGAGATGACTGAGAATCGCAGGCCCGTAGCTTCACGCCAGGTTAATGCCTTTCAAGTTTTAGCAAAAAAGTTAGTGACAAGTGGCATAACTCCCAACCAAGTCTCGGTCATGTCTTGCGTGTTTTCTCTGTTCGGTGGCTGGACTTTGTCACAATTGGCAAATCATGGTGGGATTGGATTTTACGTTTTTAGTCTGTGTTCATTTTTTGCAATTCAGTTGCGGTTGCTTTGTAATTTGGTTGATGGGCTGATGGCCGTTGAGGGGGGCCTCAAAACTCCAACAGGGGAGCTATTCAATGATGTGCCAGATCGGTTTTCTGACCTGTTCCTCATCGTTGGTGCTGCACTGAGTGTGCACGAGGCATGGCTGTTGAATTTGGGTTGGGCGGCTGCGAGTATGGCTCTCATGACGGCGTATGTTCGTACGCTGGGAGCTAGCTTGGGGCAGGGGCATGATTTTAAAGGCCCCATGGCAAAGCAGCACCGTATGGCTGTGCTTACAGTTGCACTGATCGCGGCCTTTCTTGAGCACACTTTCAATAACAGTATTAGGTTCTCGATGGGCTCTGGGATTGGAATTATCTTTGCGGGGAGCGTGCTGACGATCTTTGCTCGGCTTAGCAGGCTTGTAAAAAAAATCAACGCGGCAAAATAGCAGCCTGTGCAGCAGCATGGCGCGTCGCAAAATGCCCTAAAATCAAGGCACATCGCCTGACAAAGCCAAGACTTCGTGACATTCTGCGGACCGCAAAACCGGAGGCAAAATATGAGTCTACAAGGTATTAAAACTATCGGCGTTATCGGTGCAGGACAAATGGGCAACGGCATCGCACAAGTGGCTGCACAAAAAAACTTTTCAGTGATCATGGTGGACGTGCAGGCAAGTTCTCTTGAAAAAGGACTGGCCACGATTTCTTCAAGTTGCGATCGTTTGATCAAAAAGCAAGCGATGGCTGAGGAGCAAAAGACAAAACTGCTTTCAAATATAAAAACGGCCGAGAATATGTCAGCGCTCAAAGATTGTGATTTGATTGTTGAGGCCGCGACAGAAAATATCGATTTGAAATTAAAAATTTTTAAAGAGCTTGATCAGATCGCAAAGCCATCAGCGATCTTGTGCTCGAACACTTCTTCGATCTCCATCACAAAAATTGCTGGCGTAACTAAACGTCCGGGCCAAGTGGCTGGAATGCATTTTATGAATCCCGTCCCTTTGATGAAATTGGTTGAAGGAATCCGCGGTCTGCAAACGACGGACGAAACTTTTTCGCAAGTAAAGACTTTGGCAGAAGGCTTAGATAAGGTTTTTGTTGAGAGCACAAAAGATATGCCTGGTTTTATCGTCAATCGTATATTGATGCCGATGATCAACGAGGCGATCTACACACTTCATGAAGGCATTGCAAAAGTGGAAGCAATTGATGAAGCGATGAAACTTGGAACAAATCAACCGATGGGTCCACTCACATTGGCGGACTTTAT
>CANCBY010000046.1 GCA_947374445.1 Pseudobdellovibrionaceae bacterium | reverse complement strand
TCTTCACCACCGCGGTCAGTAAAAGTGTAAGTCTCTTTGGTGACAGCGTCAGAAGTTTCGCCAAGTGTGCGATGAAACACATCTGAAAACTCAAATATCGGCGTCGCAATCTCCTGATAACCAAAAAGCTCAGCTGTTGCAAAAGCGAGGCTATCGATGGCACGGAAAGATTTTGAAATCTCAGGGAGAAGATCTTGGGTGCCTCTGACGGGCTGTAGTTTTTGACTCATAAAGACAACTCTAGCAAATTGGCCCCCATCAGGCAAACTCCAAAGCCTATGCTATTTGCGCGTTCAACACTTATTTCGGTGGTTGTGGTTTTTTTGCTGTCAGCGGTGGCTGGCTTTTTTCTGTTTCAAAACCGTTCGGCTCTTGGCATGGGCGATGCGATCGAAGTCGACTGGCGCCTCTTAGGTGAGATGGACTACGTCACAGGTAAAATGCCGCCCGAGCTGCAAGCTTTGGATGGCAAAGACGTCAAAATTCCAGGTTTTATGGTGCCTCTGGAAGACAATCAAAAAGCTGTTACTGAATTTTTGTTGGTGCCAAGTCCGCAAGCCTGCATTCATGTGCCGCCACCACCGCCGAATCAGATGGTGCTCATCAATATGGATGTTGCAGCCAATGCCAAGGTGGAATTTGGGCCGATCTGGGTCATGGGCAAGTTAAGTCTTAAATCCAAGCGGCATATGTATGGCGAGAGCTCGTTTCAAATGAGTGGTTTAAAGATCGAGCCCTATCGCTAAAGGCCTGCTCAAAAGAAGCGAGAGTCTATGATTGAAATTTCAAATTTAGAGTTTGCTTATTCTGCTGACACAGCACTGACATTGAAAATTCCGGCTCTACAAATCAAATCTGGAGAGCGAGTGTTTCTTCATGGTCCTAGCGGTTCAGGAAAATCCACTTTGCTTGAGATTTTGGCGGGTGTTTTACCAGCCACTCGAGGAGAAGTTAAAATATTAGGTTCGGATTTGACTCATTTTAGTTCTGTGGAGCGAGATCATTTTAGGGCTTCGCATTTAGGCTATGTCTTTCAAAGCTTTAATTTGATTCCTTATTTAAGTGTTGAAGAAAATATTGAATTGCCAGCGCATTTAAGTCCTGAAAAAAAAGAAAGACTCAAAGGTCTCGAATTTTCTGCCGAGACTGAGCGCTTGGCAAAAGCTTTAGGTATTGCTCAATACATGAAGCGCCGAGTGACTGAGCTCAGCGTCGGCCAGCAACAAAGGGTGGCTGTGGCCAGAGCTCTTTTTGGCAAGCCTGAACTGATTTTGGCTGATGAGCCGACCTCCTCGCTAGATTATGATCACCGCGAAAAGTTTATCTCTTTGTTGTTTCAGCAGTGTGAGGAGCAGGGGACCACGGTCTTATTTGTGAGTCATGATCGCACGTTAGAAAAACTTTTCACAAGAAGTATTGCTTTCACTGAAATCAACCAAGCTCAGCAAAAAACGGAGGCGTTATGATTTTTCTTCGCCTCGCTTGGAAGTCAATCAACAACCGTCGTTTGACCACGGGGCTAACAATCGCATCCATCGCGCTTTCAACGGCGCTGTTGTTATCGGTTGAAAGAGCCAAGCGCGCCGCCGAAGAGGGCTTCACGCAAACGATCAGTCAGACAGATCTGATTGTGGGAGCACGCAGTGGTCCGATCAATTTGATCTTGTACACGGTTTTTAACATGGGAAACGCCACGAATAATATTTCTATGGAGACTTATGAGGAGCTCAAAAAGCATCCTTCAGTCGATTGGACAATCCCGTACTCGCTGGGGGATGGGCATCGCGGTTTTCGCGTTGTTGGCACTGACGAGAACTTTTATCAGCACTATCGCTTTCGCGGAGACCAGTCTGTTGAACTTCAGCAAGGGGCTGCGACCCAAGGTCTTTGGGATGCCGTGATCGGCTCCGATGTCGCACGCGAACTGGGCTATCAGCTCGGACAAAAAATTGTGATCGCTCATGGGGTGACCAAAGGGCAAGGCATTCTCATGCATGATGATAAGCCATTCACAGTGGTGGGTGTTTTGAAGTCTACAGGCACCGCACTGGACCGCTCGATCTATATTACGCTCGAGGGCCTAGAGGGCCTGCACATTGATTGGCAAAATGGGGCCATGCCCACGGCCTCTCAAGTTGTGGCTCAGGCTTCGATAAAAAAAGAAGATATCAAAATTAAAATGATCACAGCGTTTTTTTTAAGAACAAAGTCACGTATCGAGACTTTGCGTTTGCAGAGAGAAATCAATACCTACAAAGAAGAGCCTTTGCTGGCGATCATTCCAGGTGTGACTTTGTCTGAGCTGTGGCGGGGGCTTGGCTATGTCGAAGTCACTTTGCGAGCGATTGCTATGATGGTCGTTGTTGTGGGCTTGGTCGCAATGCTAATTGCACTTTTGACAGGCCTAAATGAACGGCGGCGCGAGATGGCTATCTTGCGAGCGCTGGGGGCTTCGCCACAGAAAATAGTGGCCTTGTTAGTGCTTGAGTCTACAACTCTGACTTTGCTGGGAGTCGCCGTGGGTGTGGTTGTGCAAGTTGTGGTGTTTCAAGTCCTGAAAGATTGGCTCGAGAGAGAGTTTGGGCTTTATCTGGTGGGTTCTGTTTTTTCAGTGCGTGAATTTATTGAGATTAGTTCGATGCTGGTGTTGGGGGCTCTCGTAGGTCTTATACCAGCTGTGCGTTCGATGCGTTTAGCTTTGAAAGATGGACTCAGTTTAAAAATCTAATGAGATAGGTTTTCGATCATGTCATAGAGCTCCTTGCGGAGCTCTGGGTGCTCTTTGATCGCTCGGGTCGTGACGTCCTCGGCCAAAGTTTTTTTGTTCACGTCGACCAAAAATTTTACAAACTGAAGATAGCACTCTTTATCGGCAAAATTATTCGTGAGTAGTTTTTTGCCGATCTCTATGATTTCATCGCGATCACTTCTAGATTGCAGGCCAATCAAAAAGGTTCCTTGTGAGTAGTGCTTTTGGCCAATTTCGTGAGCAGGGTACAGTTTAAGATAAGCCTCGGCCTGCTGGCAGGCACGGACTTTGAGTAGCTCTCGGATAATCATGTCGATATAGGTGGCATCAGCTCCGATCACGTTCACGCCCATTTGAAAGCACTCATCCGCTTTGGCGATGTTATTGATCTTAAGGTAGTGTTTAGCCGCAGCAGAAAGCGCTGCTGAAAATATCTTTGTGAGCTCTGGAGGACGGGCTTCTAGGTGTTTATAGATTTCAAAATACTTAGGAACATCTTCTAGGTTGTGACTAAAAACAGAGGCCACTAAAATATGCCCTAGACGCTTAGGGCTCAATGGGAAGTGCTTAGCAATGACTTTGGCGACATCGTAAGCCGCAGGATAATCTTTGAGCTCATAAAGAATATCAAACTTTCCAAGAAGACATTTGTAATGAAGACCGTTTATTTTTAGTCCCTCTGCAAACATTTTTAAAGCCTCAGAACCCAGACTTTGCAAAGAATGAGTGAGTCCGAGGTAATAGTAGATGAGCGGAGAATTGCTTTGCAGTGTTTTTGCCTGGGTGAAGTCTTCAACTGCGAGAGAATAATTTTTTTCTTTGAGATTGTTTTTGCCAGAGCGAATTTTGACTTGAAAGGGCGTGGCTTTAATTTTTGAAAGAACTGTTTTTACAAAGCGCTCTGAAAAATCAGAGATAGAAATTGGCTTTAGGTAATAGGAGTCAACATGCTCTTCTGCCGCCTCAGCGATGATTGAGGAGCCCGCATCGTGAGTCAGGAGAATCGTAATTTTATTGGCTTCTTCATAATTTTCTAAGATGTTTGGTATGAGCGCAACGCCTGTTTGAGTGTCTAATGCATATTCGGTGATTAAAATTTTAGGCTTTTGAGTTCGGATAATTTCTTGAGCATCAGCAAATTTTCGTGCATGAAAAATATTTTGCGATGAAACACCAAAGTCTTTCAAAAATGCGATAATCGATTGTGCAAATGGCATCGAAGGCTCTACTATCAGAGCTTTCTCGTATTTTAAAAAGTTTATGACTTCGGGATTGACCGCCGGCTTAATCATTCATCGTCTTTCATCGAGTTAAAGACTTTGTCGAGTTCGCTCTGTCTGGTTTTTAATAAGCTTGTAAAGCGTGCCCAGATATCTTTGTCGTAAGATCTAAGCTCAATAGTGACTTTCATTTTTTTATTGTCTTGTTTCAATGTGTGCGAGACTTTTCCGAGACATGAAAATGCCAGGGGAGCCTGCGGAAACTCGATAATTCCTTCTACTTTTACCAACTGTCCAATGCTGCAAGAGGTAGGGTCTACCTCAAAACAAAGCCGGTGCTGATCAAATTCCGTGAGCCCAATCGGAGTTTCGGCCTTGATCTTAATCATGTCCATTTCAGTCGTCAGATTTGTTAGATTGTAGACGTGAAAATTAACTGTCGGTTTTCTCATGCTAGCTGACCATCTTTACTTTCTCTGCATCTTCAGCTTGGTAATCTGAAAATTCAGTTTTGACTTCGATCATTTTACCACTTTGATCTTTGTAACCACGGACTTTAAACATTTTTAGGGGCTCAGATTTGCCCTTCACCTCTGCGACGCCGCCTAGGTGAAACATAAAATCGTCTTTTACTTTGTCATAGACGGCTTCAGAGACTAGAAGGTCGGAGCCAAAAGCCTTGGTAGAGGCCTCAATCCTCGAAGTCATATTGACGGTGTCACCGATGACTGTGTACTCCATGCGTTCATCAGAGCCAATCGTACCTGAGATCGCCTGGCCGCAGTGAAGACCCATGCCTATCATGATGTCGGTTTGCCCTCGATTGCGCCTTAAGTGATTTAGCTTTTCAAGAGCTGATCGCATTTCGATGCAAGCACGAACAGCGTTGTGTGTGTCTTTGTCGCTTGCCTTAGGAGCGCCCCACACGGCCATGATCGCATCACCAATAAACTTATCAACGACACCGCCATGAGAGTTTATAATTTTAACCATTACAGCGAAATATTCGTTGAGCATCGTTACGACTTCTTCGGGAGTGCGGCCCTCGCTAAATTTTGTAAAACCGCGAATGTCAGAAAAGAAAACAGTCACGTTTTTATTTGAACCACCAACACCAATATCATTTTTGATAAGATCTTCGGCCACGGAGGACCCATGAAATTTTGAGAAAAGATTTTTAACTTTATCTCTTTCTTTAAGTCCTTCAGTCATGTGATCAAAAGCTGTAGCTAAATCTCCCACTTCGTCATGCGACTTAACAATGGATCTGGCTTTGATGTCGAAATTTCCTTTTGCTACGACTTTGATCATCTCGGCTAATTTTTCGATAGGACTTGTAAGACTCATTGAAAACAAGAAGCAAAAAAAGATCGCCACTGAAATTACAATTCCTGAGATGTAATAGGCTTTTCTTTGAACTTCTTTGGCGGGCTCAAGAATAATTTCTTCGGCCGTTTGGGCAACGACGGTGATCCCCCAAAATGGATTTTTAACATAAGCGCCAATATAGGTTTTGCCGTCGGTAGGGTCATCAAAGCGGGTCTGTCTTCGAGGAGTTGTCTCGGCGATGGCTTTCGCTACCAGCGGCGATGAATTCATGCTCAGATTTGATATCGCTTTAGTTTCGTCTTGATGGGCTAAAAGATGTCCCGTTTTATCAATGAGATAAAAAGTTCTCTCGCTCTCGTTAGAAAATGGTTTTTGCAGCAGTGCCATTTGTAGATCGGCTAGAACTACGTGAGTGACGTTGCCTTGAGCATCTTTTGCGAGGGGTAGACCTATTGTTAAAAGTGGCAAGCCGCCAGCAGTTGTTGAGTTTCTGATTTCTACATTTTTTTGTGCGACTGAGGCCACCGGGAATGGAATCTTAGTTCTTAGCTCTGAGATATAGTTGAGTTCAACCTTAGACTGCTTAAAAAAATCATCTTTGATTTTGCGGCCGATGAGCTGCTGGCCCTCGGGCCCGACTTTGATCACCTCAATTGAAACCAAATTTTTGTCTTTGTTGAAGTTGAACGTCAGCTCATCAATATCTTGAATTCGATTGTTGGCAGGGGTTTCAGTTTTGCTGTTGCCAGCGGCAATTGCAGCCTCAGAACTTTTCTTCATGAGCAAGGTGCCAATAATTTGCACTCTGTCGAGGGCTCCGCTGAGGAGATTATCGACTTCTTTTGAACGGGCGGTCGCCTCGGACATATTTGAATAGTCTTCTCGTTGGGTCATGACCTGCTGAAAATACTCAGACGACTGACGAGCAATGAGGGCCGTGGCACACAAAAGTATGGTTACGGTCAATGCTATAATTTTTGTTGAAATTGGAATTCTCATTTAGTTCACCTTTATTTTCTTCAGCTTGGGAGCACTCAGGCCGCTGCCCTCGGGTACGAGAACTGTTCTAGTTTCAGCTTTTTCGCTGGGGCGTCCGTGTTCATCAATGGCAGTGACTCGAACTTGATACTTTCCAGGAAATAAAATGGGCATGGTAGGGTACCCTGCGCTATTCTGCGTGGCTTTGCGTTTTGTGAGTTCTTTGCCGCTGGCATCGAGGAGAGCGATTTCGTATTCTTTAGCTCCTTTGACTTGCGTCCATTTGAGTTCAAGTTTTCCATCGTTGCTGGCTTTGAGATCGCCAGTCTCAGGCTGAAGCTTTGGCGATGGCAAAAATGGAAGTTGCGTGATTTCGATGGCCTTCATCGGCGAGCTTGCAATGACGCGATTTTTTTCATCCAGCGCTTCAACCATCGCAATATATCGACCTGGTTTTTTGATTTTTGTTTGCAGGCTCAGATTTTTTGTTTCAAATACCTGAGCCGAAGGCGATTCCATTTCGCTTTCTTTGTCTGCAAGTTTTAAGCGCCAAAATTTAACTTGGTCTTTCTGCTCAGAGCTCCAATCTAGCTTTGCTTCTGGCTGCACCAGAAAGTATTGCGGCGATTTTTCGTCTTTGTCGAGCCAGCCAATTGTTACTTTGGGTTTAGCAGCTCCGACCGAAAATGGCTGAGACTTGCCAAAAACGGGCTCTTGCAGCCCGGAATAAGATGCTCCCAAGCGCCAGTTGTAGTCGCCAGCAGATAGAATTTGCGAAAAAAATATTTCTTTGTTAGCGAAAACTTTAGAAATTAGTTTTTCTTTGAAGGCAGGGTCTTTTGCTACTTCAAGAATTATACTTTTTGTGTCTTCTGGAGAATTCCATTTAAAATCGACAGATGTTTTTTCATTGATGATCTGAATCAGTGCATTGGCTGCAGGAGATGTCATGCTGGGCGCGTAACGTGGAGCAATCTCCACCCGAAAAATAGGACTTTCACCAAGAGGTTTTTTTGTATTCTTATCAATGGCTGTAAGATGCCAATAGTGTTTGCCAACCGTGAGTGGTACTGCGATCGAAGTGTGTGTGGTCTCGCCGACTTTTTTTAGTTCTTTACGATTTGGTCCGAGCTCCAATAAGACAATGCTTCCCTGTGGAAATCCCTGCCACTCAAAGCGCACGGGCTGCGGTGACTCTACATTTACCAAAGTAGCGTCTTCGAGTGACGGAGCAATAATTTTTAGATTCTCTTGTTTGAAGTCGATTCCATTGGAGCCCAGAGCCCCTGATTTTCCGGACTCAACTTCTTTGGTTTGACCATTAGACTCAACCGTTGCTGTTCCTTTTATGACCTGCAGGTCAATGTTTCCTGTGGTTGATTTGCTAAGGCTTGCTGTTGCGTTCGAGAGATCGACTTTTCCGTTAGCTGAATTCAAAGTTAGAGTTGGGTCAGCTTGTTGCGGATTTTTCTTTTTATCTAATTCGGTTTCGGCGGTGTGCGAATTTTGCGCCACCATGAAACTACCATCCATCAAGTCCAAAGAGATTTCGTTTTTTGATTGGCTGATGATGATCAGAGAGTCTGGTTCGAGATCAATGTACTTATCGCTGTCGGCAAATTGAATTCGCACTTCTCCACCTGGTGAGGTGCGGATAGCTTCTCCCGGAAAAAGCGGTTCGCCGTTATTGACTAATTGCCAAATAAGGCGAGTGACAGGACGGCGATGAATTTCTTCTTGAGTGCGTTCGGCAAAGGCAATGGGCTTTTGATTTTTTCCTCGTTGCGAGTCCGAGCGTGTGTAACAATACCAAAATGATGTCGCGCCAAAGCAAGCCAGCGAAATAGATGCTGCGATCAATATTCTGGTGAGGGTGCGTTTTTCCAATTCAAGCCTCCGCGATCTTTCATCGGATTTACGAGAGAAGGTTTTGAGGCCAGGTTTTTTTGTGTTAGGACTTAGGTCATGTCAGCAACAAAAAACTACATTACTCCCAAGGGTCTAGCAAAACTGAAGAGTGAGTACCACGAGCTCTTTCATGTCGAGCGCCCCAAACTTGTAGAGACTGTGGCTTGGGCGGCCAGCAACGGAGATCGCTCCGAAAACGCAGATTATATCTATGGCAAACGTCGTTTGCGCGAGATCGATCGGCGTCTAGGCTTTTTAGGTCATCGCTTAGAACTGGCTGAAGTCATCGACCCTTCAACGCTAAAATCTGCAACTATTGTCTTCGGTGCGACCGTGACGATCTTCGATGAAGACGAAAAAACTTTTGTCTATCAAATCGTGGGCGAAGACGAAACCGAAGCCGCGAGCGGAAAAATTTCTTGGAAGTCGCCAATGGCAAAAGCTCTATTGGGTAGAAAAATCGGGGATGACGTCAACGTGCAAAAGCCTCAGTCGGAAGAAATTTTTTCGATTGAAAAAATTGAGTACAAATAAAAAAACCCGACTTTTACTAAAGAGTAATTGCCGGGTTTTTGATTTCTATAATCTCACTAATTTCAATAATTTCTTAGTGTGTGGTTGATTATAAATTAGTGCTTTTTAGTGCACTCAGGAGCTGCGTGATTTTTTGCATCTTTGCAATCAACTTTAGCTTCAGTAGCTTTAGCATCTTTAGTTGTAGCAGTTTTTGTCGCTGTAGTTGCAGCAGGAGCAGTTGTAGTTGCTGTCGCAGCAGGTGCAGTTGTTGTAGTAGTAGTTTTAGTAGCAGTTTCGTTTGCGAAAGCAGCTGCAGATACCAATACTAATACAGTCATGATCATTTTCATTGTTTTCTCCTTCCTCAATAATATTGAGGGCTTGTTGTTGTTTACTGACAATACTCGACTTTGGTCTTGAGCCAAGTAATTTTTTCAGAATCGAGTCAAATCTGAATGAGCTATGCGTATTACTATGCGCATTGTGCAATTCGTTATTGCCTTTATGAATATTAAATAGGAGTTTCTCGCCGGGTTCGGGTCTTCAAATCAATTCAGAGGGGGTTTTATGCGCTTTTTTAATGTTTTGAGTCTTCAGATTGCTCTTGCAGTTATAACAACTGGAGCTTTTGCTCAAATCACATCTTCTTCGGTTACTGTCGTAGGCAAAACAAATCCGGTCGTCGCGGGTTCAAACTTTCGCCCTCGCCCCACTCCTCCCAAACGCGATCGTCAAGTTGAAGCACCAGCTTCAAATCAGCCGCAAGCTCCTTTAACTAACGATTCTGATTTGGTCCGCGCTGTGAGTGACGGCCGCAATGTTAACTTTGTTCAAGGCGCAGGAGTTATAGTGACTCGAGTTCTTCCTGATGACAATTCGGGTCTTCCTCATCAGCGTTGGTATGTTCGCTTGTCTAATGGCAAAGAGATCATTGCGATTTACAATTCAGACATGGGCCAACGTGTTCCAGTTAAGCCAGGCGTTGTGATGTCTTTGGGCGGAGAATTTAAGATGACAAATTTAGGTCCTATGATTCACTGGCTTCACTCTGATCCACAAGGTACTCGCCCGAATGGATTCGTAATCATCCAAGGTGTGCGCTACGGTGGTAACTGATTTAATCTGAGTTTTTGGAATTTACAATTTTTGTAAAAGCCTCGCTGAACGCGGGGCTTTTTTGTTTGTACTCTGGTTTTGTTTGTTTCTATGATCGTTGCATATGGAACTAGTTATTGTCCTAACCGATATCGCTGAAAAACTTATTCTCTTAACTTTGCTAGGATTATCAATTTGGTCGGTGTCGATCATGATTGATCGACGGCGTTTATTTAAACTTGAATTTTTGCAAGACCGCGAGAGTGTGACCAAAGCTTTAAAAACGAAAGACTTTACGCAAGCTCGAGCTTGGTGCAAAGAAAATCCAGGTTTTACTTCAGGAGCTTTGCTTGCAGCCTTGGATGCAAGGTCTGAAACTGAAGCGATCGACAGAGCTGTTGCGAGCTACTCAAAACTCGAACGCATGCGCTTAGAGAAAGGCATGGCAGTGCTTGCCACACTCGGAGCGAATGCTCCCTTCATTGGTCTTTTTGGAACTGTGCTAGGAATCATTCGCAGCTTTGCTTACTTGGGCTCGCAGAGCGGCTCCTCGGCTGTGATGAGTGGTGTGTCGCAAGCACTCTATGCAACGGCTGTGGGTTTGTTTGTCGCAATCCCTGCGGTGGTAGCTTTCAATGTGTTTTCAAAAAAGCTAAAAGATATTTATGCGGCCACAGAGTCACTCAGAGATCTCTATATCTCTGAACTGAAGGGCTAATCTCGATGGCAGGACTGGATCAATCCTCACAAGGTGACGATTCGAGCTTGATGAGCTCGATCAATATTACGCCCTTCGTGGATGTGGTGCTGGTGCTGCTTGTGATTTTTATGGTTACAGCTCCAATGTTGGTGAAAGATATTCTCGAAATTAAACTGCCAAAAACTGCAAGCGGTGACGGACAAGTGGTGCAAACTTTAGGCATTGCTGTCAATCGCGATGGAAATATTTTGCTCAATGGTGTTTTGGCTGATGACGAAACTTTGAAATCGGCAGCGGCACAAGCTCTGGCTAAAAATTCAGAATCTCAAGCTATCGTTAGTGCTGATGTTGAAGTAGCTTACGGTAAAGTAGTTCATGTCATCGATCTATTGAAGAGCTCTGGTCTAAATCGCTTTGCGGTTCAGATTGAGCATGAAAGCAAAAAGTGAGCTCAGCAGCTCTTACTGCGTCCAGAGCTGCTATATTTAAAAATCCTCTTTCGATTTCATTTGGTATTCATGCTTTGTTGCTTTTAGCAGCGTTGCTTATGATGTGGAGGTCGCATTTCTCTTTAACGCAAAAAATTGATTTCGAAGTGCTTGAATATCCAAAGCTTGCCACTTCGACAATGCAAATCAAGCAGCCTGCCAAAGAGCAAGTCAAACCACCAGCGCCAGAGCCGCCACGAGCAGTTTTTGGTGTCTCTCGAAATGCCATCACCGCAGCTGACAGTGCGCCGGATGCGGCTCAGATCAAGCAAGGCAATACCGTTGCGAAAGCTGAAGACAATCTAAAGCTTGATAAATCAGATGCAGATCAGTTGCCCATTCCAACCGATGATTTTTTGGTGACTTCAATGCCGCGGCTGAAGGCAGAGGTGCGTATTCCTTATCCTGAGCAAGCAAAAAAAGCGGGTGTTGAGGGGCCAGTGGTAATGGACTTGTTAATTGATGAACAGGGCCGGGTTCGCCAAGTGAGTCTGATAAAAGGACCAGGCTTTGGTTTGAATGAGGCCGCACAAGCAGTGGCCGAAAGATTTGAGTTCACTCCGGGCCGAGTGGCCGACAGAGCGGTGGCTGTAAAAATTCGCTACACTTATCGTTTTGTTTTGGAGAACCGATGAGTCGCTTTCTTTTTTTCTTAGGAATTTTAGTAGCGAGTTGTGCTTTCGCCGACGATGTTCGCATTGAAGGGCGCTTGTTCGAAAAAGGCACTCGTGTGCCGATGAAAGAGACAAATGTATTTATTTTGCCCCACAAACTGAAAGCCACAACCGATGCTCAAGGGCAGTTTGCTTTTGAGGCCGTGCCTGAGGGCGAATTCCAATTTGTGGTCAATGCTGTCGGCTTTGAACGCTTAGAAAAGCCCGATTTTGCGGCCGCAGATTTAACTCAGCCGCGAGTTCTATTTATCGAAAAAACCACGTACTCAGGTTTCGAGACAACCATCATCGGGCAAAAACAAAAACGAGATGATTCACAAAAATCTTTGAAGACTTCACAATTTTTAAATCTGCCTGGCTCAGGTGGAGATCCTGTCAAGGCAGTGCAAAATCTTCCAGGCGTGAACAGAGTCGGAGGATTTTCATCACAAGTGGTGATTCAGGGCTCGGCCCCGCAAGATACAAAATACGATGTCGATGGCCACGAAATCCCCATCGTTTTTCACTTTGGTGGATTGACCTCGGTGGTGATGCCGGAAGCGATTGAGCAAGTGGATTATTTGTCTGCGGGTTATGGGCCTGAGTACTCGCGAGCGATGGGCGGAGTGATCTCTCTCAAAACTCGCTCTCCAGATGTTAAAGACCGTGATAAAAAGAGTTTCTTTTTTGTCGATACGCTAAAGTCAGGCGCCTTGGTCGAAGGCCGCATCAATGATCACTCAAGCTATTTAGTCAGTGGTCGCTATTCTTACGTGGGACTTTTTTTAAAGGCTGCCACCAAAGACAATGAGTCTTTTAACCTGACCGTAGCGCCGGAATTTTCGGATTTGACATTAATCTATGCGAATCAATTGAATGAGCGAGACAATTTGAAGGTTGATTTTTTAGCCAGCCGAGACACCTTGGCATTTTTACTTAAAGAGCCGGTCAAAGATGATCCAACAATTCGTGGCAATTTTAGCAACGAGACAAATTTTGTGCGCTTTGTTCCTCAGTGGTCACGCAAGCTGAACGAAAATCAAACTTTGCGTTTTTCTGCAGGCGCTGGTCGAGATTTGGTTTCAGTTGATGCGGGCGATAATTACTTCAGACTGCAAAGTTGGGTTCTTACGGCCCGAGCCGAAACAGAAAACAAATGGACGTCCTCAGCAAATACGCAATGGACAAGCCACTTGGGTATGGATCATCAGTACAGCCAAAATAAAGTCGACTTGAAGCTTCCTTATTTTCAAAGCAGCGGCGGAGTTTCAAATCCGGTTTCGAGTTCTTCTTCGAAGCAGATTTCAATCAACTCAGGCCTTGGCAACTATGGGTTTTACTCTCGCAATGAAGTGCAATTGGCAGATAGTCCTCTCACAACATTGCCTCATGTTCGGTTTGATTATTTAGGACTCAGTCATCAGTGGGTGGTTTCGCCGCGATTGGGTGCTCGTTGGAAGGCTTCAGACTCTTTGACTTACAAGGCCGCCACTGGAATTTATTATCAGCCACCGCAAGCTCAAGAGGTCGACAGTTCATATGGCAATCCCAATGTGAAGGCCCCGAGTGCTTATCACTATACTATGGGTTTTGATAAAGACTTTCGGGGAGGAACAGATCGAGGCTATCAATTGGCTGTGGGTTTGTTTCGTCGGGATTTTCAAAATCTTGTGATCTCAAGTTCTGATATTGTTGTGCGCGATGGAGTCACCACGGCAGAAGTCTACAACAACGGCGGCGGCGGAAGATCGCAAGGCATCGAGACTCAACTTAAGTTTGATCTTTTGCCTTGGTCGGGATGGATTTCGTACACCTACTCTCAGGCTAAGCGCTGGGACCCGAGTAATTCTGAATATAACTTTCAGTATGATCAGACTCACAACTTAAATTTAGTTGGTGCTTATGAGGCTGCTCGCAATTGGCGATACTCTGCTCGTTTTCGCTATGTGACCGGCAACCCAATCACGCCGGTGACAGGGGCTACGTTTGACGCTGACAATGACACTTATATTCCGACCAGAGGGGCGATCTATTCCGAGCGGCAGCAAGCCTTTATTCAGCTCGATGCGCGCATTGATAAAAAGTGGATTCTCAATCGTGAGATTTGGTCGATGTATTTAGATAT
>CANCBY010000045.1 GCA_947374445.1 Pseudobdellovibrionaceae bacterium | reverse complement strand
TGAACCAGAAAAAAAGTTCAAAGCACTAACCCAAATTCGACAGGGGTGGGTCAAATGCGCAAGGAGAATAGGGAACAGCCAAACAAACAGGTCATAGCCGCAGAGGTTAATGTGACAGATCTGGAGTTAGTTGAACGCGTGAAAGGTGGAGATAAAAAAGCCTTTTCAATTTTAGTGAGGCGTCATCAGCAAGGTCTGATGAGACTCAGTCTGCGCTTTGTTAAGGACGTTGATACGGCCGAAGACGTGGTGCAAGAAAGTCTGATCAAATCTTACGACAGGCTTGCTTCATTCGAAGCGCGCGCAAGTTTTAAAAGCTGGCTCTATCAAATCGCCGTGAACACAGCAAAAAATAAATTGCGCGATCGGCGAGATAGACGAGATGAAACAAAAGATATCGATGACGTGCAATTGGGTGTTGCCGCCATCGCAGAGACATCCTTGGTCCACACGGCTGTGGCCCATATCATCCAAAAGTATGTGGATGAGCTACCCATAAAACAAAAGACAGCACTGACTCTTAGAATCTACGAAGATCTGAGTTTCAAAGAGATCGCCGAGATCATGGACTGTCCGTACGACACCGCCAAGGCCAATTACCGGCATGCTTTGTTGCGGCTTCGTGAAGAGCTCCAGAACCATCAGGAGCTTAAGGATTGGTCCCAAGAAGTCGGTGGATTTTTCACCGAAATGACACGTAAATCAGTGGAGGCTGAAGCATGAAAAAAGACAAGAACCCCGGTTCTCAGTTTGTAAATAATGGTGTGCCCTCTTCATCCGTGAATAAGGCTCTGGCCTTAGATTTTGCTGAAGATTGGCGTGCGAAAAAACAAGAAGGCGAGTGGGAGAAAAATCTCAAAGTCACTTTGAAAACAGCAGATCCTGCACGGGTTGATTTGTCGGATGAATTTTTTGACAAGATCCACGACCACGTAATGGCTCATGTTATTAAGAGTGAAGAGCTGAAGTCATGTCAGACGGAGTTGTCCTGGCAAGCAGCGAAAAAATCTAAAAAGACTTTATCCAAAGTTTATTAGTTTTTCACTTTGAGTTTTCTCTGAGCTTTTTAATTAGATCCTTAAGCCCGGTCTCGGGCTTGGGATGTTTTTCTAGTTCTTTGCAATAGTTCAAAAACTTTTCAAAATTCTGATCCGATAAAATATAAAGCTCCTCAAAGTCGCTCAGATCTTGCTCGTAAGTTTTGTACAGCAAGAGCCTGGCGTTATTCAGAGGCGTGCTTGCAAAGCGAGAGTAATATTTTGTTTTTGCGAGCGGCAAAAAATTTTTTTCGAAATTTTTAAGAATGAGCTTTAGCCTTTGCTGGCGGAGGCTCTCATCTTTGTTGGTTTGCGATTGATACCATTTTTCAAGCGCAGAAATTTCGCCAGAGATAAACTGTGAAAAGGCTTTTTGATCTTCATTCTCTTCTTTGATTTTTTTCAGAGTCGAAGAGTTGGCTCCCTCTTTTTCTTGATAAAAAATTTCAGTTCCTTTGTTGCCTAAGAAGACAGCCATGCGCTCATTGAAGTCGGCAGAATTCTTTATATATAAAGTCACATGGACTGTTTCGTGGATGATCGTATTTACCAGATCGTAATCTTCTGATTTGAGCATTGAAGACAAAAGCGGGTCATTGAACCAGCCCAGAGTGCTATAGGCAGAAACTCCTCTGAGATAAGTATCGAGACCAGATTTTTTTAGCTCGGCTTCTTCTTCTTTGGCATCTTTGAGTTCAAAAAACCCTTTGTAAGGCATGGAGCCCACGATCGGAAACGTCCATTCATAATGTTTGAGCTCCCATGGCTGAGAGGCATTGACGACATAAGTGACTGCATCGCGATTGAGTTTAACAAAGCTGCTATAGTTTTTAGTTTCTTTCAGATGCAACTTGCGAGTGGCAAACTCTTTGACCTCTTGAGAGAGCAAAAGCTTTTGCCTTTCATCCTCGGTCAGAGTGGGATCTTTGAGGGCCTTTTCCATATCTACGCGAGAGTTTAAAAGACTCAGCTGATTGTAACTGCTTTTGACCAAGTAGGGGAGCTGACAGGCTGTTCCTGAAAGCAAAACCAAACCTGTTCCAAGCAAGAGCAAATATTTTTTTATAAAATCCATGAGAGGCCCACTCGGCCAGTCACATCATCAACGGTGGTGCTCGAGTCGATGGGAGTTCTAATCACGTCATATCCTGCACGGATAGCCAGCGACTCTGTCAAAAAATACTTCAGACCAACACCATAGCTTGGGGCCATGCCCGCTGGAGGAACTGCTTCGTTGGCCGGTTGTCCGTCATCTTGTACGACTTGTTTTTTTCTGATGTAAGCGGCGCCGCCCTTAATGAAGGGCTGAAAGCGAGACTGCTTGCCAGTCAGAAGATAAATTAAATCCGCTCCATAAATATCAGAGTATTGAGTTGTTGTTCTTTGCAGAGCCACAGAAGAGCCGTAGCTCTTAGCCTTTTGCACATACAAGCCATTGGTGTAACTGAGTTCAATGCCAAGCTGCTCCCACGCATAAAACGAAAGCGAGCCCGTCGTTGATTGTTGTTCGGTATTATTCAAACTGTCGTAGGTTGATTTTTTATAAGCGTAGTTTATGCCGAGCTCGACATAGACGGCCTTGGCACTGATTGAAAAAAACAAAAGGAGTGAGCTGCAGAAAATAACAACAAATCTATTCATCCCTCTATTCTACAGAGAGAACTTGCGTGAATAAAAAGAATTACTTGCCGGCCAGGACCTTCGGGTCGAAGTAGACAGTTAAGCCCCACTTCAGTCGGATCAAGCCGTCGGCCTCGACCAGTTCTTTGGGCGGGTTCGGAAAAAATCCTGCTTGGCGAAAGGCGCCTGTGGCAACGCGATCAAATTCGGCAATGCCTGACTCTTTCATGATATGTGCTGAATGAAATTCACCGTTGGGCTTGAGCCAGATCTCTACGAGTGTGGTCCATTTGTCATTGGAGCCTTTGCCCGCCATCCGTGCTGACACTCCGGGAAGCGCTGCTTGCACAGCCGAGTCCCATCGGTAATAAATCAATTCGGTCGCGCGAGAGAAGAACGAGTAATAAAGGTAATGATCCGTATTCAGTGCGGTTACGGTTCCGCTTTTTACGCCATCGAGTTGGGCTGAGTTTGTTGAAACTCCAAAATCAAGATCTTCTGAATTGCGGTGGGAGTTCGCTGTAGTTTTGGCAAGAGTCCCAAAGGGATCTAATTTTTGCTTTGAATTTTGAGGCGCTGGCTGAGCGGCTTTGGCTTGTGACTTCGAATTGTCAGTTCTGTTTTTAGTGAGGCCGTTGACCTTAGCTTGAGTCTGCTCTTTGACTCTTTGTACTTTGTCCGCCAAAAACTTAAGTGGGTCTTCTGACTCTTGCACTTTTAGCTTTTCTTGAATGTCGGCGGCTAAGACCACCGTTTTCGGTTTCTCATTTTGAGACACGGACGGAGTTTTGATTTCAAATTCGACAACATCTTGCTTGCGAGGCGACCGCACAGGAAAAGAATTGATGATAATCACCAACAAAAGATGGACAGCAAGACTGGTCAAAAGTGCCTGTAAAACCCGCATGTTATGCACCAATATAGGACAGAAACCCCGGTAAATTCAACCAAACTGAGACAGAGATTGCTCAAGTTGAAACAATTTCTGCCGATAAGCTTATGTCCGCTGAGTTGTCTCACGGGCCGCAAGTGAGCCGAAGACCTGGGGGGGTTGATGGGTAAAGTTCTTGATATTAGCGATCGTTTAAAGTCACACAAAAGCTCTAAAACGAACGATAGCCGTCAGCGGGTCATCGCAACCCCGATGGTAGATATCACCGAGATGCGAGCGACGGCATTGCGTGAGGATCGTCGTAATGTCAAAAGAACAATTTTGACCGAATTCATCGCTGTTCATGCCGTTGTCCCAGAGATGGGCTTAGTAAAGGTGAGCCTTTTTGATATCACTCGCAAGGGGCTATCATTTGATCTTGAAGACAAGCGCGGAGCTTTCAAGGCGGGCGAAGAGGTTGCGATGCGTGTTTATCTGAATCATCAAACTTATTTTCCTTTTGTGGCCAAAGTGAAGCACATGACTCATATCGAAGATGAGGGCGTGAGCCGTCATGGTGTTGAGTTTGTGACTGACACCATCAATGACGTTGCGCTTCAGCATTTTGTGGCCTTCATTGAAACTGTCAGTGCAAGTCTTCGCTATGACAAGGGTGATGTTTTAGTTTCTAACATCAACTCTTAAGGTTAATTGTAAAATAAATTGTCAGCTAACGACAACTAACTGCATTTTCAGTCATTCTATCATTTACAAAGGCTGCTTCGTGGAGTCGAATATCGCTAGGTATTCACACCATGGAGGGCTCTCGAATTGTCTAAAGAAACAAGCAGCACGAACACAGCTTCTCAAAAAGCAAAACGTCGACGAATTGTTCTTGATACGAATGTGATTCTTTTTGATGCCTTTGCCATCAACAAGTTTCAGGATTCGGATATTCATATTCCAATTTCTGTGATCGAAGAGGTCGATCGGTTTAAGCGCGATCCAGGTGAGAATGGCCGCAATGCCAGACAGTTCAGTCGTTTTATCGACATGCTTAGAGAAAAAGGTTCTCTTGCAGCGGGTGTGCAGCTTGAAAACTCAGAGACAGTTTTGCATATCAATACTGATTTTGCGATCTCTGGTCTTCCGAGTGAGCTCGACCAAGGCAAAGCCGACAACCGAATTTTAGCTACAGCGATGGCTTTGCAAAAGCAGTATCCGCGCATGAAAGTGGAGTTGATCACTAAAGATATCAATCTTCGTATCAAGGCTGATGTGATGGGCATCAATGCCCGCGATTACGAGCCTGATAATGTTTCTCAAGAAGATATGTATGAGGGCTATCAAGAGATCGCAGTTAGCAACTCACAGATTGATCAATTTTATTCACAAAAAAGATTTGTACCAGAAGTAAAACTTCAGGCGAACCAGTATGTGATCATGAAGGACAGCACTAATCCTAATCACAGTGCTCTTGGCCGCTTCAGTGACAAAGAAAAAGCGATTGTGCCATTGTTTAACGGCACCGAAAGTATCTGGGGCATTCATGCTCGCAATGCCGAGCAGTCATTTGCTTTGGACTGCTTGATGAACGATGAAATTTTATTTGTCTCTTTGGTTGGCAAAGCTGGAACGGGCAAGACGCTTTTGGCGATTGCAGCGGGTCTTCACCAGACACTTGATGCCGGTCGTTTTCAGAGACTTCTTGTCAGCCGTCCGATTTTTCCGATGGGTCGCGATATTGGTTATCTCCCAGGCGATATCGAGCAAAAGCTGAATCCTTGGATGCAGCCGATTTTTGATAACGTCGAGTTCTTGATGGGAGCAGATAAAAAAGCTGCAGGCCGCGCTCAAGAGTTGATCAATCAAGGCATGCTAAATATTGAGCCACTGACTTACATTCGTGGTCGCAGTATTCCTAAGCAGTATCTGATTGTGGATGAGGCACAAAACTTAACCCCTCATGAAGTTAAAACAATTGTGACTCGTGCGGGCCGTGAAACTAAAGTCGTACTCACAGGGGATGTTTATCAAATCGATAACCCTTACGTTGACTCAGCGAATAGCGGACTGACTTATGCTGTTGAAAAGTTTAAAGGGCATCCTATTGCGGGACATGTCACTTTGACTAAGGGTGAGCGTTCAGAGCTTGCAGAACTCGCTGCAAATATTCTATAAGGCTAATGAGCATTGTAGATTACGCGAGAGTACGAGAAGGACCAGAGGAGCAGCTATGGCTTTTACTAAAGGTGATAAAAAAAGTGTAACCGTTACGGTGACCGAAAAGATGGTTCAGCAATTTGCTGAAATGTCCGGGGATTTTAATGCTGTTCACATGGATGAAGAGTTTGCAAAAAAAACTCGATTTGGTCGTCGTATTGCTCATGGAATGATTTCAGCGGCACTTATTTCTAGGGCCTTAGCTATGGAGCTAGGGCCTGGTGGAATATATTTGGGCCAGACGTTAAAATTTAAAAATCCCATTTTTTTAAACGAAACCATTGTAATTGATCTCGAGGTTACAGCTTATCGTGAAGACCGCGGGATCGGAACCATAGATACCACGGTGACGAAAACCACAGGTGAAGTTTGCGTGACGGGCACAGCCACCATCATGCGTGGAGATTTTGTTTAGCTCTTGATTTAGGTCTAGTTACAGACCTTCGTCCCAGCGTTTAAGCGCTTATTTTCTTTTATTTTCACCGGCTGTTTGCCGATAAATTCACTGGTGAAGAAGTCTTATTTCATTTTTATTTTATGGTTTTTGCTTATCTCTGTTCCGCTATCATATTTGATGGGGTTTCACTCGTTAGCATTTCGGAATATTGCTGTTGATCGAATTCTTGGTCTTAAGGAAGTATCCGAGGGCCAAGGCTGGCAAGTCGTACATTTGCTAAGCAGCCGCTGTGCTTGCTCAAAGCGAGCTTCAAAATATCTCAGTGAACGAGGGGCCAGCGCAGGCCTTTTTGAAACGGTTCTTATTCTTGATGGTGATCTTAAGCGAGAGTCCGAGTTGTTAGCAAAAGGTTTCAAAGTTGTAAAAATGAGCGGTGATAACGCATTTGAAAAATATGGTATCGAGAGTGTTCCGCAATTTGTCGTTGTCGACCCACAAAAAAATATTCGCTACAGCGGTGGTTACAATGATGATCGCGTCGATAGATACCAGGACCTCACCATTGTGGATTCAATCAAAGAAAATATAAAAGTAGCCGCATTGCCAATTTTTGGCTGTGCCAACGGTTCAAGAATTTCAAATTTAATAGACCCTTGGGGTTTGAAGTACGGAGTTGAAAGATGAGAAGCCACACAAATAGCCACACAAATAATGTTGAGTTGAATTATACCGCAAATATAAACAAGTGGATGTTGACCTTGTTGGTAGCTCATCTGCCTTTCGTAGCTGGAATTGCTGCATATTTTGATACGGGAATATTTTTTTCAAGCGTCATTTCGATACTGATCTGCTTGGGCCCTGTGATTTTTTATTTCATGGGCAAGGGAAGTAAGCTGACCTCAATTTCATTAGGTGTTGGTTTTATGGCGATGAGTGCGCTTTTAATTCATGCATCGGAGGGCATGATTGAAATGCATTTTCATATTTTTGTTTTGCTGGCCGTGATGATTGTATTTGCAAATCCTTGGGTCATTGTTGCTTCGGCAGCGACAATTGCTGTTCATCATGTGGGCTTTTGGATGTTGCTACCGAAAAGTGTATTTAACTATCAGGCAAGCTTTGGCATTGTCGTGATCCACGCATTGTTTGTTGTCGCCGAAACAGTTGCTGCAGTTTTAGTTTCGAATCGATTCAAAGAAATAATTATCAATCAAGGTATTGTTCTTCAGGATCTATCGGGATTGACAGAGGACCTTACTGGCACAGCTCAAAAAACGAGTGCTACTGCCAATCAAATTTCTTCGAGCACGGTAGAGCAAGCGGCTTCACTCAAAGAGACCTCGGGTTCTATTATTGAGATCACACGTATTGTCGAGGCCAATTCAGATAACGCTAAACAAGCGGCAGATCTTTCTCAAGCTTCTAATCTGGCAGCTCACGAAGGTGAAAAAAATATGAAGGAGCTAATCGCCGTCATGGGCGAGATCACAGCTTCATCAAAAAAGATTGGCGAGATCACAGGAGTGATTGAGGACATTGCGTTTCAGACGAATCTTTTGGCTTTGAATGCTGCTGTCGAGGCTGCACGTGCTGGCGAGCAGGGGCGTGGTTTTGCCGTGGTGGCAGATGCCGTTCGTAGTTTGGCCCAGAGAAGCTCGGTGGCCGCAAAAGATATTTCTAAATTAATTCAGGACAGTGTAGGGCAAATTTCTCATGGCCAGCAAATGGCCAATAAATCAAATAGCTCGCTTGAAAATATTTTGCAGTCCGTAGAGAAAGTTGCGCAACTCAATCGAGATATTTCTGCTGCCAGCGAGCAGCAAAAAGCAGGCATTCATTCGATTCGCGACAACGTCGAAGCCTTAGATCAAGCAACTGAAGAAAACTCAAAAATTTCTCTCGATTCAGCCAGCGCGGCCAGTGCTTTGTCAGAGCAAGCGGTCGTGATGCAAGATCTTATTAATAAATTAAAGATGACGGCCTAATTTAAGTAGCTAGTTTAAAGCTGCGGCCAAATTTTTTTGCAAAGATTTTTGAAATTTTGCAAAATCGACTGGGGCCTGAGTTAAGGCCTCAAGACTTGTCATCACACTCGATGAAAAGCCGCAAGGATTCATGCCAGTAAAGGCTTTGGGGTCTTCACTGAGATTGATCGCGGCTCCATGATAGGCGACCCACTTTTTAACGCCAATCCCAAGGGATGCAATTTTTTTTCTGGAAACCCAAACACCAGTCTCTTCTTCGGGCGCGTGCTCTTCCGATTTTTTTTGTGAGCTTCGTCCTTGGGCCTCGACACCAAATTCTCTGAGAGTGCTGATAATCGCTTGTTCAAAAGATCTCAGATAGGCGCCAACATCTTTGGCAGGAAGGTGTGGTGAGGCTTGGTTCAAATTCAGGATCGGATAAATCACTAATTGCGAAGGACCGTGATAGGTGGCTCTCCCACCGCGAGATATTTCTTTGATGGGGCCTGACCAAGCAAAAACATCACCGGGTTGAGTGGCCCTTCCTAAGGTGACGATGGCGGGATGAGTGCAAAACACAAGAACCCCGCGCAAATTTTCGCTGGCCACTTTTTCAACCAGTTCGAGTTGCTTGGCAAGGGCCTCTTCGTAATCGATGAGGCCCCAGTCCAGGGTTTGCAGTTGCGGCATTTAGACGCGAGCCTCTTTTGATTTGCTAAGAGGTTTTTGAATAATATGAATAGCATGACCTATAGTCGCCTCTGCAGCCTCCATCATAGTTTCACCGAGTGAAGGATGTGGGTGAATGCTAAGAGCCAAATCTTCCACTCTAGCGCCCATCTCGATGGCGAGCACGGCTTCGCTGATCAAGTTTGAAGCTTCAGGTCCAACAATGTGAACTCCGAGCAAAATACCCGTCTTAGCGTCAGCTATCATTTTGACAAAACCATCGGTTTCAAGAAGCGACACGGCTCTGCCATTGGCGCCAAACGGAAATTTGGCGATATTCAAATCATTATAGCCTTTAGCTTTGCACTCAGATTCCATCATGCCGGCAGAAGCAATTTCTGGATCTGTAAAGACGACGGCCGGAACTGTTTTCGCATCATAAACGCGATTTTTTCCAGAGATGACCTCGGCAACAAGAACACCTTCATGCGAAGCCTTGTGAGCCAGCATCGGCTGGCCGCAGATATCACCAATGGCAAAAATATTTGGCACGTTGGTGCGGCGTTGAGCATCCACTTTGATAAAGCCGCGCTCATCTATTTGTAGACCTGCAGCTTTAAGATTGCTTTGATCAGAGTTTGGTTTGCGACCGACCGTAACCAAAATTTTGTCGCACTTAAGTGTTTCTTCTTTGCCGCCAACTTCGATCGTTACTTCATAGCCTGAGCCTGATTTTTTTTGTCCCTTGGCTTTGGCATTGAGTAAAACTTTGACTCCGCTTTTGGTGAGCTTTCTAGCCACGACTTGAGCGCACTCAGGGTCTACAACTCCATTCAGCAATGCCGGACCAGCTTCAACAACAGTGACTTCGGTGCCAAATTTAGCAAGGTAGCCGCCGATTTCGAGGCCGATGTAGCCGCCACCGATCACTACTAACTTCTTAGGAGCTGCGTCCATTGCCAGAGCGCCAGTCGACGACATGATCTCTTTTTCATCAAATTTAAATCCTGGGATTTCAATCGGACGAGAGCCAGTAGCTACGATAAAGTTTTTAGCAGTGATTATGTCAGTGCCAGTGGCTGTTTTGACAGAAAGCTCTTTTGAGCTTTTGAACTCCGCTTCGCCAACGATGATCGTGACCGTGTTGCCAGACAAAAGTTGCTTCACGCCGCCAGACATTTTTTCTGTGACTGAAGTTTTCCATTTGAGCAGTTGCTTGTAATCCACAGAGATGTCTTTGAAGTGAATGCCCATGGTCTCTGCATCGTGCTGAGCTTTGTGCAGAAAATGCGCGGCCGAGATCATCGCTTTTGAAGGAATGCAGCCCACGTTCAAGCAAACTCCACCCAATTGCTCGCGTTCGATGATCGCAGTTTTTTGCCCTAGCTGAGCCGCGCGGATAGCCGCCACATAGCCGCCAGGACCAGAGCCAATTACAACTGTGTCAAACTGTTGAGCTGCCATTTTATCTCATCTCCATCATTAAGAGACCTGGTTTTTGGATTTTGCCAATGAAAGCTTTCAAGAAGTTTGCAGCCACGGCGCCATCGATCAAGCGATGATCTGCAGTGATTGTAAAGTTCATGACTTTTTGGCTTCCCACAGAGCCGTCGGCTTTTAAGTGCAAACGGTCAGAGATTTTGTACATGCCAAGAATTGCCACTTCAGGATGATTGATGATCGGAGTAGCGTAAGTTCCGCCCACAGATCCAATGTTTGTGATCGTAATGGTGGCGCCCTTCATCTCGTCAGACTTGAGCTTGCCATCACGAGCGCGTTTTGACAGATCCATAATTTCATAGCTGAGCTCGAGCAATGATTTTTGATCTGCGTTTTTGATCACAGGCACAACTAAGCCTTGTGGAGTGTCGGCAGCAAAGCCCACGTTGAAATATTTTTTGTAAACGATTTCTTTGGCAGCATCATCAATGCTGGCATTGAACATCGGGAACTGCCGAATGCTTGCAATCATCGCTTTCATTACAAACGGAAGGTAAGTGATTTTTGTTCCATTTTTTTCAGCATAGTCTTTAAGCGACTCACGCATGCTGACAAGTTCTGTGACTTCAGCCTCATCCATCAAAGTGAAGTGAGGAATGATGTGTTTTGCCATCTGCATGTTCTCGGCAATTTTACGGCGGATCCCAATCAAAGGAACGCGCTCTTCAGTAGCGCCTGCAGGGCCCTGGTAAGAAGGAACCGGAAAAGTCGGAGCTTTCATGCTGCCGTTTGAGCTAGTTGCTGTTGAAGCGCCATTGCCACCTTGAGAGAGAACATCTTCGCGAGTCACGCGACCGGCAAGGCCTGTGCCTTTCATGACGTTGAGGTCAACACCGACTTCGCGTGCAAGTCTGCGAGTCGACGGAGTTGCTAAAACTTTTGAATCTGCCACTGGCGGATAAATTCCAGAATTTTGCGCCATCATTTCATGCATAGTCGCTGGCATAGCAGCAGGCTGAGAGCGCGGGGCACTTGGTGCAGTCGTCGGTGCTGGGGCCGCAGCTTTAGGAGCTTCTTTGTGAGTTGGAGCCGCCGAAGAGGCTGAGCTGCCTGCGCCGTCCAAAGTAAGAATTGTGCTTTCAACTTTGATTACATCACCTAATTTGAATTTGAGTTCTTTGACCACACCGCCAACAGCGGTTGGCACTTCAACAGTGGCTTTGTCAGTCATGACTTCGCAGACCGGTTGATCGGGCTTTACAGTGTCGCCGATTTTTACGAGCCATTTTACCAATTCGCCTTCAGTGACGCCTTCACCAAGTTCAGGAAGTTTTACTTCTGTTGCCATTGTGTTGATTCTCCTTCTTGAGTCAAAATTCCTTTTTGTCTTTTTTCAATCATAGCTTTCATAAAAAATTCACCAGCTCGGTAAGAGCTTCGCACTAGTGGGCCCGAAGCCACGTACAAAAATCCCATGCTCTCAGCGATCTCTTGCCACTCTTGAAATTTTTCAGGAGTGACAAAGCTCTCAACTTTTAGATGGCTCTCTGTGGGCTGTAGATATTGCCCGAAGGTCACCACGTCGCAGTCAATAGCGCGCAAGTCTTTGAGTGTTTGCAAGATCTCCGCATCGGTTTCGCCCAAGCCCAGCATCAACGAAGTTTTTGTCACGCGAGTAGGGTCGTGCTTTTTGACGGTGTCGAGAACATGCATAGACTGTTGGTAATTAGCGCGGGTGTCGCGCACATGTTTTTGTAGGCGCTCAACAGTTTCTACGTTGTGAGCAAATACATCAGCACCGGCCTCTGACAGAGTTTTTACTAACTCGGTCTCGCCTCTAAAATCGGGAGTTAAAATTTCAACGATCAAATCTGGATCTAGTTTTTTAATCGTGCGAACAGTTCTTGCGAAGTGACCAGCACCTTGATCCGGAAGATCATCGCGATCGACCGAAGTGATCACCACATATTGAAGATCCATCTGAGAGATCGAGTAGGCGACTTTTTCGGGCTCCATCGGATCGATGGCGCCTTTGGGGTTGCCAGTTTTTACATGACAAAACTTGCAGCCGCGTGTGCAGACTTCGCCCATCAGCATAAAGGTCGCAGTGCCGCCGCTCCAGCACTCGCCCATATTCGGACAGCGCGCCTCTTGGCATACTGTTGCCAGTTTCAAATCGCCGAGCATGCCCTTGATGCGGGTGTAGTTTTCTCCCGAAGGAGCTTTGACTTTGAGCCAAGTGGGTTTGGGGCCGATGGTGGCTTTTCCTCGCGAGGGAATAGTGCCGGTATTTGAAGGCGAATCGGATGACATTTGTTGTCCTTTTTTGCGAGATCGAATAGACCTTTTACTCTGTCGTTTTATGCTCCTGCTGAGAGGGATGCAACCGGAAATGACGCGTCAGAATAGGTTCGTATTCAGGCTTACTTTATGGGGCCTGCGGAGGTGTCATTTGAAATACAAACAGACCTTGATCGAAGGGGTTTTTCTCAAACGCTACAAACGGTTTTTTGCCGACGTGACACTCGCGGGTAAGACTGAGGTCGCCCATGTGGCAAATACCGGGAGCCTGAAGTCGGTCAACAATCCCGGATCGGCCTGTTTGGTGAGCCCCGCTGACAACCCCGAGCGCAAATTGCGATTCACGTTGGAGGCCATCAAGTCTCCGGCTGGTAGTTGGGTGGGGGTCAATACCAGCTTGCCGAACCACTTGGTGCGCGAGGCCTTTGAGCAGGGTGTGATCCCGCACTGGAAAAAGTACGAGAACTTTCGGGCTGAGGTTAAGATCAACGCTGAGACTCGGCTGGACGCAGTTTTGACTGCGGGGAACAAACAGCACTACGTTGAGGTAAAAAATGTCACTCTTGCCGAAGTGGCTGTTGAGGGTACGGGGGGCACCGCCCCTAAAGTTTTTGCAATGTTCCCCGACGCTGTGACTGAGCGGGGGCAAAAACATCTGCGCGAGCTGATGGCTTTAGTGGGTACCGGTCACACCGCTGAAATTTTTTTCACCGTTCAGCGCAGTGACTGCCAGGAATTCCGCCCTGCTGATCACATCGATCCTGAGTACGGCCGCTTGCTCCGTGAGGCTCATAAAGCGGGAGTTGTAATCTCTGCCTATGTTGTCGATGTCGGACCTGAGGAGATTGTGATTCGCGGGAAGAATTTGCCTGTGGTTTTGTGATCAGGGCATGTTCACAATTCTTCTTAATTCTCCTTAGCTTTTGAGAGTTTAGCCATGAACGACATGTCTTTTTTTGGCTTTTAGGCTGATCTCGTTTTTACATTGTAAAATGAAAAATATTCCAACCCACTGTTTTTATTAATATTTATGGCATATGGTCTAAATTGTGATTACGCAAAACAGCACTTCGCAATTTAGACCAGTCATAGCTGACTATGAAGATCCGATAGAGTTCTTCAAGGCGATGATTTCCTATTTAAGAACGAGCGAAAAGAGTTTTACGATTCTGTCTGCTACACGGTCGTTGAGAAAAGTTTCTCCCGCATTGGTTTCTTTGATTTTACAAAAGAAGCGCCAGTTGACCTTAGATCGTGTTGAGGAATTTGCAAAACTGCTCAGGCTCTCTGCCAGTGAAAAGAGCTATCTGCGTGTTTGGCTTGAGCGACGTCAAAATTCAAAATTAGACGCAAGTGATACGAGCAAGTTCACACCGGAAAAAAATCGTAAGGATGTTTCGACTCATATCCTGAAAGATTGGATCAATGTTTACGTTAAAGATTGTTTTCAGATTCCAGCGGTGCAAGCTGATCGAAGTTTGATCTTCAGGCAGCTCGCGAACTTGGCTAGTCCTCAAAGGATTGAGCGATCCATTGAATTTTTGTTGAGCGAAGGGCATCTTCGAAAAACTCTTGAGGGCAAAATTGTAACCGAGACTCCCCTGACTGTCACCGATCCTCAGATTTCGAGCGACAAGATTCGACAGTTTCATAAGGGCGCCCTGAACGTCGCCAAGGCGGCAATAGACAGCCATCCTGCTAGTGAGCGCTACGCCAATACCTTTATTGTTCCTGTAGATGAGGAGCGCTACCAGGAGTTGGT
>CANCBY010000044.1 GCA_947374445.1 Pseudobdellovibrionaceae bacterium | reverse complement strand
TTAAGGGCAACACGGCCCAAAATTCTGTCACTGAGCGGCTGAATAATCTCACCCCCCTCGTAAAGAGGAGTGATTTCAAGACCATCTGTTGTTCCGCAGTCATGCTCGCTCACGATAACGTCTTGAGCAACGTCGACCAATCGACGAGTTAGATATCCTGAGTTTGCAGTTTTAAGAGCTGTATCCGCCAAACCTTTACGAGCCCCATGAGTCGAAATAAAGTATTGAATGACGGTAAGTCCTTCACGGAAATTGGCTGTAATTGGCGTTTCGATAATTTCGCCTGATGGTTTTGCCATCAAACCACGCATACCACCTAATTGACGAATCTGAGAAGCAGAACCCCGCGCACCAGAGTCAGCCATAATGAAGATAGGATTGAATGATGGGCCAGTTACTTCTTTACCATCAACTTGAAATTTTTGTTTTTCAATTTGCCCCATCATCTCTTTGGCAACTTTGTCTGCAGTCTGCGCCCAAATATCCACAACTTTATTGTATCGCTCACCATCAGTAATAAGACCTTCGTCATACTGCTGTTGAATTTCAGATACTTGCTTTTCGGCGTCGCCGATAAACTTAACTTTATTGGCTGGGATAACCATGTCATCAAGACAGATCGAAAGACCGGCGATAGTAGAATATTTAAATCCGTACTCCATGATCTTATCGGCCAAGATACAAGTCGCTTTTGCTCCCGCAAGACGGAAAGTCTTATCGATAAGTGCAGCGATTTGTTTTTTGTTCATAGTTACGTTTGCTTCTTCAAACGGAACCTCTTTCGGCACGATATCAGACAAAATTGCGCGACCTACAGTTGTTTCGCGGATTTTGCCATGAATTCGAACCTTGCAAGAAGCCTGCAAATCGATAAGGCCTTGCTCGTATGCATATTGTGCTTCAATGACTGATGCGAAAATTTTGCCAGCACCTTTAGCGCCAAGACGGTTTCGAGTCAGCCAGTACATTCCAAGAACGATATCTTGAGATGGATTGATAATTGGCTTTCCGTTGGCAGGAGACAAAATATTATTTGTCGACATCATAAGTACTCGAGCTTCGACCTGTGCCTCAACTGATAATGGCACGTGCACCGCCATTTGATCTCCGTCAAAGTCAGCATTGAATGCGGTACAAACCAAAGGATGAAGCTGAATCGCTTTACCTTCATGAAGAACTGGTTCGAAAGCTTGAATTCCTAGTCTGTGAAGAGTTGGAGCACGATTCAAAAGAACCGGATGCTCTTTAACTACATCAGAAAGAATATCCCAAACCTCAACAGTTTCTTGATCAACGAGCTTTTTAGCTTGTTTGATCGTTGTAGCGAAACCTTTTTCTTCGAGCTTGTTGTAAACAAAGGGTTTGAATAACTCCAAAGCCATTTTTTTAGGAAGACCGCACTGATGCAACTTTAGAGTTGGACCAACGGTAATAACCGAACGACCCGAGTAATCAACGCGCTTTCCGAGAAGATTTTGACGAAATCGACCTTGCTTACCCTTAAGCATATCGCTCAAAGAACGAAGAGGACGTTTGTTAGGGCCTGTGAACGTTTTGCCACGTCGACCATTATCCAAGAGAGCGTCAACCGCTTCTTGCAACATCCGTTTTTCATTTCGGATGATAATATCTGGAGCATTAAGCTCCTGAAGACGTTTTAAACGGTTATTACGATTGATCACTCGACGGTAAAGATCATTTAGATCTGACGTCGCAAATCGGCCACCATCAAGTGGCACGAGAGGACGCAAATCAGGAGGCAAAACCGGTAATGCCTCAAGCATCATCCATTCGGTCTTATTGATCGAATTTTTAAATGCCTCAACAACCTTAAGACGCTTAGTCAGCTTCTTAATTTGAGCCTCAGATTTGGTCTCTTTGATATCCATCCGCAATTTGCGAGATAGATACTCTGGATCGATTTTACGAAGGAGCTCACGAACGGACTCGCCGCCCATACCAGCTTTAAAGTTTGGACCAAACTTATTAAGAGCTTCTTGATAGCCCTCTTCAGTTAGAACTCCGCCCTCTTCGAGGTCTGTCTCCATTGGATCAATGACGACATAAGCTTCGCAGTAAAGAACCTTTTCAACTTCTTTCAAAGAAAGATTTAAAAGGTTACCAATTCTAGAAGGCAACGAGCGCAAAAACCAAATGTGCGCCACTGGAGTCGCAAGCTCAATATGCCCTAGACGTTCACGTCGAACCTTAGATTGAGTGACCTCAACACCGCATTTTTCACAAATGACGCCACGGTATTTCATCCGCTTGTATTTGCCGCAGAGACATTCGTAGTCCTTGATTGGTCCAAAGATTTTGGCACAAAAAAGACCCTCACGCTCGGGCTTAAATGTTCTATAATTAATTGTTTCTGGTTTTTTTACTTCACCAAAAGACCATTCCCGAATCATTTCAGGTGATGCCAACGACACCCTAACGGCGTCGAATGACAATGGATCTTTTGGTTTGTCAAAAAAGTTCAATAAATCTCTCAAGGCGTACTCCTTGTTTATCTTTTAAATTCAAAACCCATCTAAACACAGTCCATCAAGCCCAAATAGCTTAATGAGACTGGTCACCTGCTCCTGGACCGCTCACTGATAACGGAACAGCATCACCCATTCCACTATCTAAAGGCTCTTCGTCATCATCAGTTAAGATATCAGACTCTTTAAGCTCAATATTGAGAGCAAGAGACTGAAGTTCTTTCACGAGAACGTTGAAGGACTCTGGCAAACCTGGCTCAAGAATATTCTCACCCTTGACGATACTTTCGTACATGCGAGTTCTTCCGGCCACGTCATCTGACTTCACAGTCAAGAATTCTTGCAATGAGTAAGCAGCACCATAAGCCTCAATTGCCCAGACTTCCATCTCTCCCAGTCTTTGACCACCGAACTGAGCTTTACCACCCAGAGGCTGCTGAGAAACAAGTGAATAAGGTCCAATTGAACGCGCATGGATCTTTTCTTCAACTAAGTGATGAAGTTTGAGCATGTACATAATTCCAACTGTCACAGGATTTTGAAACGGAATCCCTGTACGTCCATCAAACAGAATTGATTGACCACTAGTTGGAACATTGGCTCTGGTGAGCATGTCTTTCACATCAGATTCACGAGCACCGTCGAAAACAGGAGTTCCAACATGGACGCCGTGCTTCATTGTAGTGACCATTTTCTTCAAAGATTCATCGTCTGATTGATCAATCTTTTCTGAAATTTCTGAGTCTGCAAAAATATGTTTAAGATCTTTTTTAACGTTCTCAGAGTTCCATTTATCTAGATGAGCAGAAACTTGCTTACCAAGATTATGTGCAGCCCAGCCCAAATGAACTTCTAGAATTTGTCCAATGTTCATACGAGAAGGAACGCCCAACGGATTGAGAACCATATCAACGGGACTTCCGTCCGCAAGATAAGGCATGTCTTCAGCTGGTAGTACTTTTGAAACCACACCCTTATTACCATGGCGACCGGCAAATTTATCACCGACTTGGAGCTTACGTTTGATAGCAACGTAAACTTTAACCATTTTGATAACTCCAGGAGGAAGTTCATCACCTTTTCTTAAGCGATCAATTTTTTCATTGAAAACCAGTTTTACTGCATCCAATTGATTTCGAGCGCCATCCAAAATTTTGGTCACTTGGAACTCAAGATCTTGATCCAAAGGAATGTACGTCAACAATTCGAACGGAATTGTCTCTAGATCAGCCGATGTAATATCTTGTCCTTTAGAAAGAAGCTTTTGGCTTCCATCTTCGTTCAACAAAACACCAGTTGTCTTTTTACCAACCAGAATGTCTTTTAGCTTTCCAATAGCATTATTTTTAATAACGTTTTGTTCAACTGAAAGATCTTTTTCTAATTTTTTACGTTTCTCTTCGATAATCAGAGCCAATCGCTCATCACGATCAGCACCTTCACGAGAGTAAACTTGAGCATCAATTACAGTTCCATAAACACCTGATGGAACACGAAGTGACGTATCACGAACATCGCCGGCTTTTTCACCGAAGATAGCTCGCAAAAGTTTTTCTTCAGGAGAAAGCTGTGTTTCGCCCTTTGGAGTGACTTTACCAACAAGGATATAGCCCGGCTTAACTTCTGCACCGATGCGGATAATTCCTGAAGAATCTAGATCTTTAAGAGCTTCTTCGCCAACGTTGGCGATATCACGAGAGATCTCTTCTTTTCCTAGTTTTGTATCTCTGGCAACACACTCAAACTCTTCGATATGGATTGAAGTGTAAGTGTCGTCTTTTAAAAGACGCTCAGAAATCAAAATAGAATCCTCGAAATTGTAACCCTGCCAAGGAGTGAAGGCGACTAGGATATTTTGTCCCAACGCCAACTCACCAAGCTCAGTCGAAGGACCATCTGCGATGATATCAAATCTAGAAACACGATCGCCGATATTAACGATTGGTTTTTGATTGAAGCAGGTATTTTGATTTGTTCGCTGATATTTAGTCAGGTTGTAGATATCAACGTTTGCTCCGAGCTCTCCGCCCTTAGCAAGACGACGAATTACAATCCTGGAAGCATCAACTTCTTCAACAATGCCGTCATTTGTCGCGACAACGGATGTTCCAGAGTCACGAGCCACAAGACGTTCAACACCCGTGCCCACCAATGGAGCGCGAGAGCGAAGCAAAGGAACGGCCTGACGTTGCATGTTCGAGCCCATCAAGGCGCGATTGGCATCATCATGCTCCAAAAATGGAATCAAAGACGCTGCAATCGAAACTAGTTGAGAAGGAGACACGTCCATCAGAGAGATTTTGTCTTTATCAACGATCTCATATTCACCGTTTACACGAACAACCGAAGTGTCTGTATTAACAGTTTTTGAAGCATCTTTATTCGCTTGAGCAATATGGTGATCGGCCTCTTCGAGTGCAGACATATAGGTGATCTGAGAAGAAATATTTCCATGATCTACTTTACGATAAGGCGTTTCAATGAATCCATAATGATTGATTCGAGCGTATGTCGCCAATGATGCGATCAAACCGATATTTGGTCCCTCTGGAGTTTCAATCGGACAAATACGACCATAATGCGTTGGATGTACGTCACGAACTTCGAAACCTGCACGGTCACGAGTCAAACCGCCGGGTCCAAGGGCAGACAAACGACGCTTATGAGTGATTTCAGAAAGTGGATTTGTTTGATCCATGAACTGAGACAACTGAGAAGCTCCGAAAAACTCTTTTACAACAGCATTAACAGGTTTTGCGTTCACAAGATCATGAGGCATCATTGTCTCAACGTCCTGCAAGCTCATTCGCTCACGAATAGCGCGCTCCATTCGAACCAAACCAATTCGGTATTGATTTTCAAGAAGCTCTCCTACGGAACGAACACGACGATTTCCTAAGTGATCGATATCATCAACTTGACCGCGTCCATTTTTAAGATCGATCAAAGTTTTGATCGTCGAAAGGATGTCTTTGTTAGTTAACGTTCTGTGCTCAGGTGGGCACTCATCCATAGGGATGCTGAATCGATGATTAATTTTAATACGACCAACTTCTGATAAATCATAAGTCTCAGGGTCGAAAAATAGTCGGTGAAAGAAATTCGTAGCTGCCTCTAATGTTGGAGGCTCACCAGGACGAAGATGTTGATAAATTTTAATCAACGCTTCTTCTTTGTTGTTCACTTTATCAACTAGCAAAGTGTTACGAAGATAAGGTCCAACTGACAAACCATCAAAGAAGATAAGATGAAACTTATCGATTCCAGCTTCGAGAGACTTAGCAACGATATCTTTGGTCAACTCGCCATTGGCATCAGCAATGATTTCGCCCGTGCTCTCATCAATAAGAGGCTTAGCCAAAATCTTGCCTTCAAGATCCTCAGGAGTAACTTCAATCTCCTTGAGATCAAGTTGCTGAACTTTTTTAACGATAGCACGAGTGATACGACGGCCAGATTTGACCAGCACCTCTCCTGATTTAGGATCGATGATGTCAGCGATCGCACGTTGACCAGACATTCTTTCGATGTCCAATTTGCGGAATAATTTTTTAGATTTAATATAAACTTCATCAAGATCATAAAAATACTCGAGAAGTTGTTCAACATTGTAACCCAATGCCCTCAACACAATCGTCACAGGAAATTTACGACGTCTGTCGATACGCACGTGGATAAGATCTTTTTGATCGAACTCAGCATCAAGCCAAGATCCACGGTAAGGAATAACCCTTGCGTTGTAGATTAGCTTGCCAGAGGCGTTGTTTTTACCACCGTCATGATCAAAAAATACACCCGGAGAACGGTGCAACTGAGAAACCACAACCCGCTCAGTACCATTAATAATAAATGACCCGTTGGCAGTCATAAGAGGAATTTCACCAAGGTAAACTTCTTGCTCTTTAACGTCACGGATAGATCGCGCTTCGGTCTCTTCGTCCACGTCAAAAACGATCAAGCGAAGTGTCACCTTGATAGGAGCAGCGAAAGTCATTCCGCGCTGACGACACTCGTCTACATCGTATTTTGCTGGCTCAAGAGTGTATGAAACAAACTCTAGAGAGGCTGTATTGTTAAAATCAGAGATTGGAAATACTGATTTAAAAACACCGTTAAGTCCCAATTCGCCACGGCGATCTGGGTCCATCTCTTTTTGCAAAAAGGCCTCATATGAACTTTTTTGAAGTTCAATTAAGTTAGGAATGTCGATGACCTGTTTGTTTTTTGCAAAAGACTTACGAATGCGAAGATTTGAAGCTGTAACAGGAGTGAGTCCCATTCTTTTCCTTCCGTCGAGTCATTAAAAATCACAAAACGTGAACACAACAATGTTCACGCCAATAAAAAATTCGAACTCTTTGAGCGGAGGAAGTTCGATTAGACCTCACGGATGGGGCAGTTTTTAAGGAAAGCTCCAAAAACCTTTATAATATAGTTTTGAGAGCCTCGGTTAAGAAGCTCTCAAATAAAAACAATTACTTAACTTGTACCTTAGCGCCCGCAGCTTCAAGAGCTTTCTTGATTTTTTCTGCGTCTTCTTTAGTTGCGCCTTCTTTTACGGCTTTTCCGCCGGCTTCAACTAGAGCTTTAGCTTCAGCAAGACCCAAACCAGTCAAAGCACGTACTTCTTTGATGACATTGATCTTGTTAGCGCCAGCATCCATTAGGATGATGTCGAAAGCTGTTTTTTCTTCAGCTGCAGGGCCCGCAGCCGCGCCAGCCATCATTACAGGAGCTGCCGCAGAAACTCCCCATTTTTCTTCCAACATTTTTACTAGTTCTGCGATCTCGAGAACTGTTTTACCAGAAAGCTCAGTTGCGAGCTGTTCGTTAGTTAATGACATTTAAAACCTCCAAAAAAATTAATTATGTTCAATTGAGCAAGAAATCTTGCAGTTTAAGCCTGTGGAGCTACTTCAGCGCCACCGGTTTGCTTTTTAACATGTTCGTTCAAACAACGCGCAAGCGAAGTTGCCGGTGCCATAAATAGCGCCAACAATTGAGCTCGGAGTTGATCTTTACCAGGAAGAGATGCGAGAAACTTAATCTTCGCAGCATCCATAGCCTCACCATCCATAACACCCGACTTGATTTGCAGGACTTCAACATCCTTAGCAAAATCAGCGAGAGTCTTTGCAGTGGCGTTGACTTCCCCGTAAGAGAAAACCAAAGCATTCGTACCCTTCATTGAGGATTCGAAAGCCTTTCCAACTGCTGGATGATCTTTAAACGCACGTTTTGCAAGAGTGTTTCGGACAACCTTCATCTCTGATTCAGTCTTATGAAGTTGTTTGCGAAGTGATGTCACTTGCTCCACCTTCATGCCCTTGAAATCAACGATGAAGGCCCCTTTAGCTTTCGCAAATTTCTCTGCGATAACTTTTACTTCTTGCTCTTTATCAGCACGAGTAATCATCTGTAGGACCTCCTTTCATGAGATTCCTTGCGTATCAGGTGGTGTAACCACGTCTCGGTAGGATGAGTCCTTATCAATTAAAGCTCAACTTTGAAGCTGAGCGACCTACTGTCTCTGACCGCACTTGTTTATACTTACCTGCTTAAGTGCAGGAAAAACTATTCTTTTTGATCTGCTCCGGCAGCAGAAGTATCAACTTTAACACCAGGACCCATTGTCGAAGCGACAGTGATGGTGCGAAGATAGATACCTTTACTTGCAGAAGGCTTGGCCTTTACAACCGCACCCATAAGAGTCATGAAGTTTTCTTTCAACTTCAATTCGCCCATAGATTTACGGCCGATTCCAGCGTGAACGATTCCAGCTTTATCAACACGGAAGTCCAACTTACCTTTTTTCTCAGAAGCAACAGCCTCACCCACGTTCATGGTTACTGTTCCAACTTTTGGATTTGGCATCAAACCACGAGGCCCGAGGATTTTAGCAACTTTTGAAACAGTCGCCATCATATCCGGAGTCGCGATTGCTTTGTCGAAATCCAACCAGCCACCAGTGATTTTTGCAACGAGGTCATCAGCACCTACAAAATCAGCTCCCGCTGCTTTTGCTTCTGCTTCTTTTGGACCTTTTGCGAAAACAACTACGCGCACGTTTTTGCCCAATCCATGAGGAAGAGCAATCGCGCCACGAACCTGTTGATCACCTTGCTTAGGGTCAACACCCAAACGCAAAGCCACATCGATAGACTCATCAAATTTTGCAGTTGCTGATTCAACAACCAATTTGAAGGCCTCTTCGACGCCGTAGATTTTTTCGTTATTAATTTTTTTTGCAGCGTTTTTAAATCTTTTTCCAGCCATACAACCGCCCTATTCCTGTACTTCGAGGCCCATTGATTTGGCCGTACCGATGACTTGAGACATTGCAGATTCAACTTTTACACAGTTGAGATCTGGAAGCTTTGTCGTCGCGATTGTTTTAACATCCGCCATCTTCACTTTTCCTACCTTGTCCTTCTGAGGCATCTTAGATCCTGATTGAATCTTAGTTGCTTTTTTTAGCAGACTCGACACTGGTGGCGTTTTGGTGATGAAGGTAAACGAACGGTCCTGATATACAGTAATAATGATCGGAACGATGGAATCTCCATCTTTTTGTGTCCGAGCATTGAACTGCTTACAGAACTCCATAATGTTTACCCCATGCTGTCCAAGCGCCGGTCCAACGGGAGGAGCTGGATTAGCTTTCCCTGCCGGTATCTGCAGTTTTATCATTCCTGTCACTTTTTTTGCCATGACCCACTCCTGCAAAGGGTTATCGTTATTTCTTTGAACTCACCATGAGCTCAAAGAATTAGTTCATAAATAAATCAGGCTTTTTCAACCTGAACAAAATCCAACTCAACTGGGGTTGGACGACCGAAGATAGAAACAAGGACTTTAACCTTGCCTTTTTCTTCGTTGATATCTTCGACAGTGCCAGCAAAATTGCTAAATGGACCGTCAACAACAGTGACGTTTTCGCCATGAGAAAATTTGATTTTAGGACGCGCTTTTTCGGCACCCACAACCATCTGTTGAGTTACTCGCAAAACTTCGCTCTCAGGAACTTCTGGAGGACGAGTTTTTGCGCCGCCAACGAAGCCAGTCACTTTCGAAGAATGTTTTACTAAATGCCATGTTTCATCATTCAGAAACATTTGAATAAACATGTAACCAGGAAAAAACTTACGAGATTTTGTTTGTTTTTGACCTTTTACAAGCTGAACAACGTTTTCAGATGGAATTAAAATATCACCAAATAATTCTTCCATCTTGGCTTTTCTGATTCGCTCTTCAATTGCTGATTTAGCAGTTGCTTCGCAACCAGTTTGAGTATTTACGATGTACCACTTTTTTTCCATCTTGCTCCCCATCCTAGTTCATCAAAAGCTTCAGAATGCTACCTGAAGCCAAGTCAAATCCAGTCACAATCAAACTGGAGATCAAGACCATTACCACAACTACAATAGTCATCGCCGTGGTGTCTTTTCGCGATGGCCATACAACTTTACGAATCTCAGAAACAACCTCATCACCCCAAGTTGCAATCATTGGGTTGAACTGAAGTGCCGAGAAAACAAGAACTCCAACAAAAACTGGCAAACCATGACGAACAAGATCTGTATCTGCCATTTTAGCAACAATACCGAAGGCCGCAGAAAATGATTTAATTAGCAAATGCGTGGTAAAACCCGAAAGAGCTCCAGCTATTGCAAAACTCAATGTCAGAACTTTTGAATTTGCTTTATCCATGGCTATCTTGCCTTTTCTTTCTAAAAGTCATCTAAATTTGGCAGGGCAGGAGGGGCTCGAACCCACAACCTAAGGATTTGGAGTCCTTCGCTCTACCAATTAGAGCTACTGCCCTGCACGTTTTTTTCAAAAAATGCAAACCCTTTTAAATGCCGAAGGGGACTCCTGTTAAGGAAGCCCCCAAAAGCACTTTAAAACGCTTTAAACCGAAAATTATTCAACAATCTCGGTTACAACGCCAGCGCCCACAGTACGTCCACCCTCACGGATAGCGAAACGGAGCTCTTTTTCCATAGCGATTGGAGCGATCAACTCAACGTCAACCTCTACACGGTCACCAGGCATAACCATTTCAGTTCCAGCCTTCAAAGTTACGACGCCAGTAACGTCAGTAGTTCTGAAGTAGAATTGTGGGCGGTAGCCATTGAAGAATGGAGTGTGACGTCCGCCTTCTTCTTTAGTGAGGATGTAAGCTTGGCCTTTGAATTTTTTATGAGGCTTGATTGTTCCTGGTTTAGCAAGAACTTGTCCGCGCTCGATGTCTTCTTTTTTAGTACCGCGAAGTAGGCAACCGCAGTTGTCTCCAGCTTGGCCTTCATCAAGAAGCTTACGGAACATTTCGATACCAGTAACAGTTGTTTTAACTGTTGGACGGATACCAACGATTTCGACCTCTTCATTGATTTTGATGATTCCGCGCTCGATACGACCAGTAACAACTGTTCCACGACCAGAGATTGAGAACACGTCCTCAACAGGCATAAGGAAAGTTTTGTCAGTCGCACGTTGTGGTTGCGGGATGTAAGCATCAACTGCATCCATCAAAGCTTTGATAGAAGGACGGCCCAAAGCCGAAGTGTCGCCTTGAAGAGCTTTCAATGCAGAACCTTGAATAACTGGGATTTTGTCTCCTGGATATTCGTATTTAGAAAGAAGCTCACGGATCTCAAGCTCAACTAGCTCAAGAAGTTCTTTGTCATCAACCATGTCTACTTTGTTCATGAAAACAACTAGAGCAGGAACGCCGACCTGACGAGCAAGAAGGATATGCTCACGAGTTTGTGGCATAGGACCGTCAGCAGCAGAAACAACTAGGATAGCTCCGTCCATTTGAGCGGCACCAGTGATCATGTTTTTTACGTAGTCAGCATGTCCTGGACAGTCAACGTGAGCGTAGTGACGTTTGTCAGTTTCGTACTCAACGTGAGTTGTAGAGATCGTGATACCACGCTCTTTCTCTTCAGGAGATTTATCGATTTGATCGTAGCTCATTGCTTGAGCTTTACCTTCAGTTGCTAGAGTTGTTGTAATAGCAGCTGTTAGAGTCGTTTTACCATGATCGACGTGACCGATAGTTCCGATATTGCAATGGGGCTTTGAGCGGTTAAATTTCTCTTTTGACATTGTTCCTCCTGATGGACCTTTCTTGTTAACTAACTTTAAAAATACAAAACTTAAAAACTAAACAAAAACTTCTTTTCAGCACTCACTTTTTGCCACTCTTTTGAGCCCATTGCAAACTTAGTCGCTTGCCAGGACCATCAGAATGGAGCCCATGATCGGAGCCGAACCGACGACCTCACCCTTACCAAGGGTGTGCTCTACCACTGAGCTACATGGGCGCTGAAACACCCGAGTGGTTTTAAGTTGGAGCGGGAGACGGGTCTCGAACCCGCAACCCTCAGCTTGGAAGGCTGATACTCTAGCCAATTGAGCTACTCCCGCTCATCGAAAAACCATCTCGCCGCTGCTTACACAATCCCAGAGCTCACTCACCGCTTATGCGTCCTCTTAACTAGAGGCGACAAAAAAACTATTGGTGGAGAGAGAAGGATTCGAACCTTCGAAGACGTAAGCCAACGGATTTACAGTCCGTCCCCTTTAGCCACTCGGGCATCTCTCCAACGATCATTTTCTTGTCATGAACTTCGTCTTCCATTTGTCATTTATCGAAATTTTGTTTCGAAAAAATAAAATGGAGCTGGTTATGGGACTCGAACCCGCAACCTGCTGATTACAAATCAGCTGCTCTACCAATTGAGCTAAACCAGCGAAGGTGTGTTGACACGACCGCAAGGTTTTATGGAAATCTGAGATGAGAGTCAAAGGATTTGCGATAAGTTTTTTAAAGAGACTGCTGTCGGAAAGTCTCTGTCAGGGCCATAGCCGCAGCAACTGACGCATTATAGCTAGCCGCAGCACTGACTTGGGGGATTTTAACCAGCTCATCACACTGACGTTCGGTCGTTGTTCTCAAGCCCTTTTCTTCAGCACCGATGGCCCAAACTACTTTTTCTGGAAGCTTCAGATCAAAGAGAGTTTTTTTGCCTTCATGTGAAAGTCCGTAAATCCAATATCCCATTTTTTTGAGTTCTTCCATGGTGTTAGCAAAGTTTCCGCAGATCTCAACAGGAACATGCTCGGCGCCCCCGCAGGCCACTTTATGAACACTCGGAGACAATCCGACAGAACGATCTTGGGGAATAAGAATCGCGTCAACGCCCATGAGCCATGCTGTTCTTAGGATGGCTCCGAGATTGTGTGGGTCCTCGATGCAATCCAAAAGCATCACTCGCGATACTTTTTTGCCCTTGAGATTATGCCAGTTAAGAACCGGAACTTCTTTGAGCATCAATGCCGCACCCTGATGTCCACCAAAACGTTCCATCGTAGCTAAAGGCTTTACCTCAACTTGAACTTTGAGAGCCTGAAGAGTCTCGAAAAGTTCACGCAGATCAGTACTGGATTCATAGCCTTGCTTGATCCAGGCCAATGAAATCGATTTGGCGCGAACCTTGAGAGTCTCGGCAATGGCATGAGTGCCGATGACGATCCTCATGTCTTTAGGGATGGAATCTCTGCCGACAGCTTCACCGGACTCGCGGCGTGGTGCTGGTGGCTTTACGAGCTGCTTTTGTGGCTTTTGCGAAAAGCGTGTGGGCTTTCGAGAGTCAGTACGAGAGCTAGCTCGAGCTTCAGTCCGGGAGTCAGCTCGAGAATCAGTGCGGGTCTTAGATGAATTAGAGGAGTTTCGTGATTTTCTCATATTCGACCGGAGCTACTCTCGGCGGAGTGAAAAAACAAGTTCTATTGATGAAGCGGGTGAACTTTACACCCGCTTCACTCAATTTTTATTTTTAAAATTCTAAGGCGGTAATTTTAAATGCCGTAGCCTGAGAGGCTTAGAATTATATCTCCGCCCTCCATCGACCAAACCAAGCGGCCTGAATGAAAACCCTGCCAAGCGGGCCAAAAATAAATCAAAGTCTGACACGAACCCTGAGGCTGAAGAACTTCAGGGCAATTATGGTTGGCGCTAAAGCCAGGCCCCTCAACAAAAATCTCATTTATTTTTAATGGCGTAGTTCCAGTATTTGAAAGCCGATAGACCACAGATTGTCTGGTGTTTCTTTGAACTTGGCCGAATGAGTACGACATGTACTGATTCTCCATCGGCAATATATCCGGAGCATGGCTCGCTAGCGAAGATTCTCCTGAAATTTGGGTCAATGAAAAACTAGCCGCCTCCGCAGAACCAACTCCAACAATCAAAAGCACTGACAAAAACATCTGCAACTTGTTCATTATTCCTCCGATAGCGTTGTGATACGCCTCTCATGCTAGAATGTTCTCGTTCAGAAGCACAATCAAAAATCGGGCAAATTGTTTAAATTTTTTAGGTTCAATTCAGGTCAGTTAAAGACTTGAAATAAAATTTTGAGCTGCGGCCTTGGGGCTTACGGCTGCAATTATAGGGCGCCCTACAACCAAGCAAGAGCTGCCAGCGTCGAGAGCTTCGCGAGGGCCCATGACTCTTTTTTGATCTCCGACGGAGTCTGTCGCAAGGCGAATTCCAGGGGTGAGCAGATAAAGATTTTCAGGAGCTAGCAATGAAATTTCGTGAGGTGAGCAGACAATGCTTTTGAGCCCGCTGGCCTTGACGGCTTTTGCCAATTGAAGAACATGATCAGGGATCGGCTGTGTCTTGAATATTGACGAAAAACTTTGCTGGTCCCAGCTGGTAAGTATGGTCACTGCTAAAATTCTGAAAGGGCGAACTTGATTCAACTCGGCCTCAAGTTTGGCGAGTTCTTTGAGAGCCTCTGGGCCTGCCATAGCGTGAACAGTACAGACACTGGCTCCGGCGTCGAATGTCGCCCTGACGGCGGCCACCATTGTTGA
>CANCBY010000043.1 GCA_947374445.1 Pseudobdellovibrionaceae bacterium | reverse complement strand
TCTTGTTCAAAGCGACTTCGTACAAACTTGATCCTGAGACCGGGCGATTGAATTACGAAACAATTCGCAAATCTGCGATCGAGCACAAGCCAAAACTTTTAATCGCGGGCTACAGCGCTTATCCGCGAGAACTTGATTTTAAAAAATTCAGAGACATCGCTGACGAAGTTGGCGCTTTGTTGCTTGTGGACATGGCTCATTTTGCAGGACTTGTGGCTGCGGGAATTCATCCAAGTCCATTTCCTTATGCGGACTATGTGACAACCACCACCCACAAAACTTTGCGCGGACCACGCGGTGGTTTGATTCTCACAAATTCTGAAGAAAACATGAAGAAAATGAATTCTAAAATATTTCCTGGAATTCAAGGCGGACCTCTTGAACACGTGATCGCAGCGAAGGCTGTTGCTTTTGGCGAAGCACTTCAACCACAATTTAAAGTTTACTCGCAAAATGTTGTGAGCAATGCCAAGGCGCTTGCCGAGACTTTGCTGGGTGAAGGCTTTAATCTTGTCACAGGCGGCACTGAAAATCATTTGATGCTGCTAGACCTCTCTTCTCGCGAAGTGACTGGCAAGCAAGCGGAGATATCGCTCGACCAGGCCGGTATCACTGTGAACAAAAACACGGTGCCTAATGAAAAGCGCAGTCCTTTTGTGACAAGCGGTGTGCGCATCGGAACTCCTGCTTTGACTACTCGAGGAATGGGCGCTAGCGAGATGAAGCAGATCGGAAAATGGATCTCACAAGTTCTGAATGATCCTGAAAATATGAATCTAAAGAATAAGATCCACGCCGATGTGAAATCACTTTGCGAGAAATTTCCGCTTAATTTCTAAGCTTTATTTTTTTGACGCGAGTTCAATTTTTGATTGCTCTTACATAGAATCAAGACCTTAGCCTTGTTTCGGTCTAAAATCTGGCAGCTATAACGCCTTGTGGTTTCATGTTTATGTCAAATTAGGTTAAGCTACTCAAATGTTCGTGAAGGCTCTAGCCGCCAGCTTAGCTGGTCTTACGTTTGGATGTTTGATGTCACCTCTTTTGGTGGGCTGCAGCTCCAAGCAAATCGCAATAACTCCAGCCGCTGAACAACGCAGACCCAACGCCGCTCCTGAAACAACTGACACTGAGTTAGCAAAAAACCCTTCTGCTGCTGAATCCACGACTTCGGAATCTCCAAAGCCTGGTGTTGCCTATTTTCAATGGCCTGTAGATCAAGCCCGTCTCTCGCGAGGATTTAATCCTAGACTTAAAAAGCCACACTGGGGCATTGATTTAGCTGCGCCTAAAGGCACCCCTATTTTAGCGGCCCACGACGGAGTTGTGATTTATACCGGGCGTGAATTTAGAGGCTTCGGAAAAATGGTCATGATCGAAGGCGGTAAAGGTTGGGCCACGTTGTACGCTCACTTTTCAAAGATCACCGCGCATGAAGGCCAGCGTGTGCAGCGAGGTGATGTGATCGGAGAGATGGGGCGCACGGGACACGCCACTGGTAACCATCTTCACTTTGAAGTCAGGAGCCAACAAGGCCCTGTCGACCCTCTTGATTATTTACCAAATGGTTCAGCTGTGGCCAATTTGGCCTCAAAACACTCACGTTCGAATTAGTTTTCGTTATAGCCTCAAAAAGTAACTCTTTGTTTTTCTTTGAATTTTCCTCAAATCAAGGACCTTGGTCCTGAAATAACTACTTAAAAGGTTAATTTTCGTATTGGAGTCGTTCTGACCCCTTTACAGCTGGCCTAAGTTTTGATCTAGTCTAGCGCAGGGGACTTGTAAGGTGCTAAAAAGACCTTACTTTTTTAAAAACAAGGCCGCAAGGCTATACACGGAGGGGAATCCTGTGAACGCAAACACCGCAATTTTGGCAACCTTAGCTTTGTTGCTTAACACTGGAGCATTTGCACAAGTTGCACCTGCAGCCGAATCAAACACTTCAACTGTGAAACAGTCTGAAGTTGGTCAACGCGCAGAAAAAAAAGATATCGACGAAGAAATCACCAATGCAAAATTGCGTGCAGCAACAGGATCAAAAAAATCGATCTCGATTTCTACTGCATTTGGCTATGCAGGCGCATCGCTCTTAAATCCAACTAGCACTGAGCGCCCTCAATTAAACGACAACTCTTCATCTGCGGATCCTACTTATTTGTCTGGCACAATTGGTGTTAAATACCGCGTAAGTGATCATGACAATTTAAGCCTTGGGTTTGGTGTTCAATATGTTCCTGCATACGTTGCCGATAAATCAACTGGTGAAAAAGCACCTTCTGCTTTTTCTGCATCTTCTCCTAGCCTTGACTGGAGTCGTGTATTTCGCGCGGGCGACATTCAACACGTAGTTGATGTCGGAATTTCAAAATACACCTTACAAGAAGATGTTAATGACCGTAAATTAAACTACTCTTTGGGCTTTTCTCACCAGTTCATGACTTCGCTTGGAGCAACCCCATTTGAAATTGGAATGGTTTCTTCACTCGGTCAGGAAATCTATTCAGAGTACAACGCAAGAGGTACTCAGTACTCTCTGTCATTCGCACCAATGCTTGAATATGCGTTCACTGACAAGGCATCGTTCCGAACAGTTTATCGCGCAGTTAGCTTATCAACTCAATCTCGAGACGTTGCTCACTGGAACCTAGCCGATACAACAGAATCAATGGGTTTTGGTTACGCAATCACTCGTGATGTGTATGTTTACCCAAACATGCAGTGGAAATGGAACCGTGTTGCTGCTGACCAAACTACTGTTGGTTTCTCAACAAACATCAATCTTTAATAGTTAGTTTCGCTAACTAGAGGTCGAAATAAAAAAGCCACTCAGTTGAGTGGCTTTTTTATTTGTCTCGCATGGTGTTTAATTTATATTTGATGAGATTTTCTTATTTTCCAGAAACCGATAACTATCGGAAGAACCGAAATTCCTATCACTCCAAAGATCACAATGTGAAAGTTTGTTTTTACAGCGGGGATATTTCCAAAGATTCTGCCGGCCCATAAGAAGATTTGAATCCATGCGACGGCACCTAAAACCGAAAACGAAAAGAATTTTTGATATTGCATTTTGCCAATGCCTGCAACAAATGGAACAAAAGTTCTTACGATTGGAATGAACCTTGCCAAAACAATCGCGCGCACGCCCCATTTTTCATAAAAAGCTTGAGCTGATATGAGATGTCTTTTTTTGAAAATTCTTGAGTTTTCATTCATAAACAAAGACTCGCCGAGTTTTCTTCCGACCATATAATTTAAGTTGTCACCCAATAGTGCTGCGATAAAAAGCAAAAAGCTCAGCAGTCCTATATCTAGAGCGCCTTCTTGCAAAGTTGTCATTGCACCCAATGCAAAGAGCAAAGAGTCTCCTGGCAAAAATGGAGTGACAACTAGACCCGTCTCGCAAAAGACGATCAAAAAGAGGACGACGTAAATCCATGGTCCCATGGCTGTTGAGGTTTGAGATAAAAACTGATCTGTGTGTAATAACAAGTCTAATATATTCATGCGGGCATGCTAACTACCAAAGCCATCTCTGCCAAACAAATTCTGTCGCTCACCTTGACGTCGTCAGTTTGTCTCCCATCTTGAAAGAAGCGAACAAGATACGCTTAAGATGCCACAAGGTTGTGGCTCATCAGAAAGAGAGTTTGATTTATGACTCAACCGCAAGGACTTCTCCCCGTTTTGCCTCTAAAAAATACAGTGATTTTTCCGGGCATGACCCAATCGATCAAAGTCGGCAGATCTCGCAGCATTGCCGCACTCAAAGAATCTGAGAAAAAGGGATTCTGGATAGTTGCTGTCATGCAAAAGCAAAATGTTGACACCGAAAAAACGATCGAGGCCGAAGATCTTTCAGAGGTCGGGACTCTCTGTCGTATCGACTCGATGAAGGGCACTTCTGAAAACGGTTATCACCTTGTTTTGCAGGGATTCTCTCGGATTAAACTGACTGAAACTCACTTAACGAACGGCTTTCTTGAAACCGACGCTGTCCCGGTCGACGACAAAAATACATTAGCTGCAGCTACCAGTCTTGCGTTGCTTTCGAGCATTAAAGATTTAGCAAAATCTATTTTGCGCCTAGTCCCTGGAAATACGGAACCTTTGGCAGAACTCATAGATGGTGTTCAAGACTTGTCTTATTTAACAAGTCTTTGCGCTGGTCATTTAGATGTTGAGCTCAATGAAAAACAAAAAATTCTTGAAGCCGTTGAGCTCAAAGACAGATCTTTGTTGCTGTTGAATTTGATGCAGCAATTTCGTGATGGCTTGCAATTGCAAAATGAAATCCGCGGCAAGCTCAACCAAAAAATGGGACAAGCTCAAAGGCAAAGTATCTTGCGCGAGCAAATGCGCGCCATCCGTGAAGAGCTCGGCGAAGGAACAGAGGCCAATAAAGAGGACCAGCTTCGTAAAAAAATTGAAGCGGCAGGGCTTCCACCTGAGGCCCTGAAAGTCGCCGAAAATGAATTGCAACGTATGGCAGAAGTTGGCAATCAATCGCCTGAAACTCATATTATTCGAAATTATTTAGACCTTTTGAGTGCCCTTCCTTGGAATAAATCTTCTGCTGGCAAAGAGATCGACCTCGAAGAGGCTAGAAAAATTCTAGAGGCTGATCACTATGGTCTTGGAAAAATCAAAAAAAGAATTATCCAGCACTTAGCTCTGCTCAAGCTTAAAAAAGAAGGCAAGGGTTCAATACTTTTGTTTGTCGGCCCACCGGGGGTTGGAAAAACCAGCCTTGGGCAAAGTATAGCGAAGGCTCTTGGTAAAAAATTTACACGTGTTTCTTTCGGAGGCGTCAGGGATGATGCTGAAGTTCGCGGTCATCGCAGAACTTACATTGGTGCCATGCCCGGAAGAATTATCCAAGGACTTAAAAAAGCTGGAGAAAATGATCCTGTCTTTTTGCTCGATGAAGTTGATAAAATGTCGAGAGCCTATCAAGGTGATCCAGCGGCAGCTCTTTTAGAGGTTTTAGATCCAGAGCAAAATAAAACCTTTTTAGACCACTACCTCGACGTGGGATTTGATTTATCAAAAGTATTTTTTGTTGCGACGGCCAACTCACTTGATGGAATCCCAGCTCCTCTCTTGGATCGCATGGAAGTTATTGACCTGTCTGGCTATACTTCAGCAGAAAAACTCCACATCGCAAAAAATCATTTGATTCCAAAGCAGCTTGAAGAGCTTGGCACCCAGGCACGTGTCGAGTTTTCAGATGAAGCCTTGGTTCGTCTTATTACGGCGTACACCAGAGAGTCTGGAGTTCGCGAGCTGCAGCGTAAAATTGCAAGTTGTCTCAGGGCCGTCAGCGAAAAGATCTTGGCCTCAAAAGGAGAGCTTGTACGCATTGAAAGTTTGGATCTTGAGGAGCTTATTGGCACCGAAAGATTTGCCTTCGAGGTCACTGAGAATCAGTCATCGCCTGGAGTTGTTACAGGTTTGGCCTGGACCCCAGTGGGTGGAGATATTCTTTTTATTGAATCGACCCGCATGCCAGGCACAGGCCAGCTGATGATCACAGGTCAGCTGGGTGATGTGATGAAAGAGTCAGCACACATTGCGCTCTCACTTTTGCGATCTCATCTTCCGCAGCTAGGAGTAAAGGCCGAGTTCAATAAGTTTGATTTCCATGTGCATGTTCCGGCGGGAGCGATCCCGAAGGATGGGCCTTCGGCGGGTGTCTCGATGCTAACATCGCTGGCTTCATTGCTCTTGCATAAAACTGTCAGCCCTAAGATGGCAATGACCGGGGAAATCACTCTTCGTGGAGCCGTGATGCCGATTGGTGGACTGAAAGAAAAAGTCATAGCGGCTCATCGCGCGGGTGTCTCTGATATCATTATACCAAAGAAAAACGAACGCGATCTCAAAGAGGTCCCAGAAGAAATTCTTCAGCAGTTGCGCTTTCATCCTGTTGAAAATGTCGAGCAACTTTTGAAGGTCACTCTCGGGCTCAATGATCTTGATTTCTTCAATCTAGAGGATGCAACTCAGACCAATTTGCACCTGGACAGCACAAGCCCAGCATCATAATATCATCCTATCCAAGGATGGAATGATGAAAGCACTTATACTGTCAGGTGGTGGCGCTCGCGGGGCGTACCAAGTCGGGGTTCTTCAAGCGGTAGCAGAAATTGCTACTCAGCACAAACTGAAGAGCCCATTTAAGATTTACACAGGCATCAGCGCTGGGGCTATCAATGCTGCCTTTATGAGCTGCGGTGCTGATAATTTTTCGCTCACAGCCCAGCGCCTCAGCAAGATGTGGAGCGAGATCGAAAGCAATCAGGTTTTCAAGACAGACGCCTTGTCCTTGGGTAAAATTGGTCTTCAACTCATGGGTGAACTCTCATTTGGCGGCATGAAAAACAAAACCAATCCGCAGCGCGCCCTGCTCGACACCTCTCCTTTGCATGAACTTTTACGACAAAATCTTGAATTCTCAAAAATTCAACAAAACATTGATAATAAATCTTTGTCTGCTGTTGCCGTGACAGCCTTGGATTACAAAACGTCCGCAGCTATTACTTTTGTCCAGGGCCAAGCCAACTCACCTATGTGGGAAAGAACAAGGCGTCGTTCAGAACAGACTCAGTTGCGAGCCGAGCATGTCATGGGGTCAAGTGCAATCCCTTTGCTTTTTCCTCCAGTTCAATTGGACGAAAGATGGTTTGGCGATGGCTGCGTCCGCAATCAAACTCCCTGCAGCCCTGCACTTCACCTTGGTGCCGATAAGCTTTTCGTCATTGGTGTTCGCAAGCAAAGCGAAACCGCAGATGACCTCAAGGCTCAGAACCAGAGTTCCTCGCCCAGCGTGGCTAGGGTTGTAAATGTTTTACTAAACTCTGTGATGCTGGATGGAATTGAGGTCGACATTGAAAGACTCAAGCGAGTGAATGATTTTGTCGATCGGGTTCCAGAGAGCATGCAAGATAAATTAAATTTCAAAAAAGTGAACTATGTCTGGATTCACCCGACTCACGATATCGGAGCCATAGCAGCCGGAATGTCGTCACGACTTCCTCGTGTTATCAGGTATTTACTCAAAGGTCTTGGTCCATTAGATGATGCTTCTGAAATCATTAGTTACCTGATGTTTGAGCCTGAATTCTGCAAAAAACTAATTGAGCTCGGATATCAAGATGGAATGGCGCAAAGAGAATCTATCGAGAGCTTTCTTCTTGAGGATTGATGCGTCTAGTTCCTCTAACAACAATATTTGCTCAATGATTTGCAAAGAGTCTACAATAAGGACTCTACAATAAAAACTCAGTTTAGAACGCTGATTTTACTGATGGGACGAATGACATAGTCCCAATGAAACCGAAAGGACTTCTGTGGAACTAAAAGCTCATATTGTTGTCGTCGATGATGAGACCGAAATTTTAGAACTCTACAAGAACATTCTGGGTGATATTTACAATGTCAGCTCTTATAATTCTCCGATTGATTTTTTAAAAGCGCTCTCTAGTGGTGAATTAAAAGACGTGGGTCTTGTGATCACAGATCTTAAAATGCCGCAGATGGATGGACTTACCATGGTCCGCCAAGCCCAAGCGCAAAACTGTTTTTTTCCGTTCATTATGCTCTCTGGCTATTTAGACAAACAAGCCGTTATGGACGCTGTCGATGTCGGCGTTTTTAGAATGCTCGAGAAGCCCACCGAATTTGAGGTTCTACTCGCCGCCATTGATCAACTTTTGATGGAACATGAAATTTTTAAAGTCAGGAAAGAGATTCGCACTCTCACCTCACAGCTGCGAGAACTTTACAGTATGGTTCGTTTGGTTTTACTTCAGCACATTCCAGAAGACATGATCGACCGATTGGTTGTTGATGGTCCGGGTGGCAATTCTGGCGGTGACCCAAAAGCAAAGATGAGTTTCGATACACTGCTTGAAAAACTAGAAAGTCGCTTGGACACCTTACTTGCATCCGAAAAAATGATCATAGAACTTAAAACTAATAGGTTTAAATCGTAGGTAATGGGGGACGAAAAAACGGAGAACCCGCCGCCAGCCGAGACCGGAGTCAATTTGAACGAAGAGGTCTATTCGCTTTTTATTTTTAAGATTGGAGCCCAGTCGATGAAAGCGGCTGAGAGCTATCTTAAAAATCGCAATTGGACCATAGGCAGTGCCTCTGGGATGCGCGAAGCTTTGGCCTACATCATCCAAAAAAAACCTCAATTCGTGATGGTTGCTGCCGATCACCCAAACCGAAAAGTAAAGATTTTCCCGAACCTAATCACGCAAGCTTTTCCTGTGAAGGTCATTGCCTATTCAGAAGGAGCAAATACAGCTTCAATGAATGCACTTCGCGAAATGGGCCTTGCTCTAACTTTGTTTCCTCCCGTTTCTGGGCCATCGATTGAACGACTGATTCGAAAAATAAATAGAGACGCCAAAGAAGAGGTCGAACGTCAGTCACGACTCGCAAGCCAAATGGAGTCTGGCGAAATACCTTTTGGAGGTTCGACAGCTGCGGACTCAACCATTCGCCTTAAGGGCGAATCCTCTACCGCCGACGATATGCAAAAATCATTTGAACAGGCAAGGCAGGCGCTTATGGCTCTAGCCGATGCAGGTGATGATGACAATCGATCAGGCCCCGCCTATATGCCTGATTCCTCTTCTGAAAAAAATCAGACAGGCTATTCCATGGCACCTGGCATGAGTGCAGACTCTCCTGAGCTTAAGACTCAACAAAGTGCCACGCACACGAATGCCTATGAGGCAAGTCAAAGCGGAAGCTCCTCAAAAAGTATGAGCGCAAAACAAGATGCAGCTTTAGATCCAAATTATAGCGCGAATCAAGAAGGCAATAGAAGCAAGGATGGAATATATAATCCTGAACAGAGCTCAAAAGGCAAGGACGCGCTTGCGCATCCTGAGGCTTCCGAGTGGGAAACTGCCGAAACAAGCCCTGCACGTCAAGGAGAGATTCCTTCGTCAAATAATTCTAGCACCGCACCTGATCGCGCGGACAAATCTCCAGGACTTTCTGGGAGTGTAAGCAAAAAAAATCCAAACTCCTCCAACGACAGCGCAACAGAGTCTTCAAAAAATTCCGGCCCCAAGCTTTACGTCAAAGGTGTTGAAAAACAACTCAGTGACAATGACACCTTGATCGTCAAAGGCTCGGTTGAAGCCATGGAAATAGCTTCAACCGAAGTTCAAGCTCAATCAGCGGCGGAGGATTTATCGCCGTCTTCGCAACAACAAGCCTCAAGCAACATTCATTGCATTACAGTGGATTCGCCTAGATTTTCGGGCTATTTAGTGGCCGCTCTCGGGAAAAATCGCAGCTTAGATAAAACTTTTATTGAGACTGTCAAACAACGACTTTACAAATTTTTACAGTCAAATGGCGAATCGGTTTCAGAAGAAAATCCATTCGATATCAAAATCAAAGAAGTTCCCTTCGAAGCATGGGCAATTCAACAAGCTGAATTTTTAAGAAAATCGGTCCATGGTGGCGAAGAGATCGCCATGGCATTTTTTCCAACGCCAACAGTGAGTCTTAAACTAGAGGCTTCTGAAGATGAAAAAATGATTCAGATTAGCCTCGATGAATTGGCTGAAGATGTCGCACTTGATTTTGATCTTTATATTTATATGCCCGAAAATAATAAGTTTTTGCTCTACACCCCAGAGGGAAAACCACTTTATGGCAAGCAAAAAAATCGCCTAAAAGAAAAGGGACTAACACACATGCATCTGCGCAAAGACTCTGTTAACAGCGTAAAAAAATACCGAGCCCAAAACTATTTAAACAGTAAAATTGATGCCTTTCAAAAAGACCCAAAAAATAAAAAATAAAACAAAAAAACAATGGAGACGATTGTGGAATTGGAAAGTCGCTTGTGGTTCATACTCAATGACAATAAAGTCTCTGGCCCCTTCAACAAGGCCGAAGTAGAGGCGCAGGCCTCCGCGCAAATAGGCTCGCTTATTTGGGGTCGTGGTCAAGCGGACTGGGTCAGCATTAGCCGCTGGCACCGCCTTATAAAAGACTCTGAAGAAACCTACCGCCGACACCGTCAGCAGGCCGAACGCCTCTGGAAAATATCCGACGGAGGCCAGGAGCAAAAAGCCATGAATCATGAGCAGATGCTTGAGTATTTGCGGGCAAAAAACGATTTAAGTCAGGTCTTGATTTGGACCGAAGGCTACTCCGAATGGAAAGAAATCTATCAAATTCATAAGATCATGGATGAGCTGGGCGTGAGCCGCAGGCATCACCCCCGAGTTCCGATCATGGGAACCTTGATCTGTGAAGGCGCCACCGGAGAATTTGAAGCCCGTGTTCTTTCAATTTCAGAAGGAGGCCTAGGTGTGACCGAAACTCCTCCGATTAAAATTGGCGAAAAGTTTAAAACTATATTAAAAAGCCCCAATTTATTTGCACCTATTCATGCCACCGCTGAAATTGTGTACTTAGGAAATGATGGCTATGCAGGTCTTAAATTTATCGGACTCCAATCAGAGTCTAAAAGCGCTTTGATTGAGTACATCAAAAAATTTCAAGATGCAAAATCACCCGCGGCGCCCTAGCGTGGAATTTCTTTTTCCATGAAATCCCTCACGGAGAATGACTTCAAATCCGTGGGCTTTGAGGCTTCGCTTTAAGGGCCCTGTGCAGGCATAGGTCGAGAAAAAACATTTTTGCGACATCATTTTTTCTAAAAATAGATTTAGAAATTCCTCGTTCCAAAGCTCGGGACTGGTTTTGGACGAAAAAGCATCGTATAGTACGACGTCATAGAGAGCTGACGGGCTTTGCATGCTGGCAGCCACAACTTCTGCTGACAAAGCTCCTGAGATCTTCCAATGCCCTTCTTCTTTTAGCTTTAACAACAGCTCTGTAATCTGTTTTATCTCCGCAGGAGCCATTAAATTTATGATGTTTTGATAGATCGAGTTGATTTCGGAAATGACAGCTGGATTCTTGAGAAAAAACAAAAAGCTCTCGACTAAAAAAGGATCTGACTCGTAAGAGGTCACCGTTATTTCAGAAATGGGAGTATTCGTTCTCAGAATGTCTCGAGCGATCATCATTTCGTTGTAGCCTAGCCCAAGTCCCACAGAACAAAAATGTCGAGCCTGAAGGCCCAATGCTTGCCTTACAACCTCACCGTAGATCTGTTCTGTTTCCGCAAGTGCTCCACCTCGATGGTGCATCATCTCGCCAGCAGCCTCCGCATTGAGCTTCCAATGCAGACTAGGACTGCTATCCTCAGTCTTGACGATTGAATAATTTTTATCTGCCCAAGACTGACTTTTCTGCATAGCTGTTGAAGAAGCTAGCACATTGAGGTAGCTGAGTTCCATGGAAAAAGGCTGGGAGGGACTCCCGTATCGACCAATCTCAGAGTTTTACAAAAACCGCTTTGGTGGCAAGGTTTATAAAATTCCTGTTTCTGTGGTGGATGACTGCCCGAACCGTCGAGGCCTTAAGGGCATGCAGACCTGTGTTTTTTGTGATGTCTGGGGTTCAGCCGCAAACTCCGAAACTGTCGGCATGGGACTCAGACAACAGATCGAAAAATATCACGGTTTGATTGCAAAAAAGTACAATGCCAAAAAGTTTTTAATTTACTTTCAGGCTTACACCAATAGCTTTGAAAAGATTGAAACTTTGCGCACAAACTTTGAAGTGGCTCTGTCTTATGATTTTACTCAAGGCTTGGTTGTAGGCACTCGCCCCGACTGCCTTTCGCCTTCGGTGATGCGCCTTTGGCAGGAGTTTCACGAGAGATCTTTTGTGGCTGTTGAACTTGGAGTGCAGTCCTTTTTTGATGATCAGCTAGAGTTTATGCGCCGAGGACACACTGGCAAACAAAGTCTTGATGCGATTCAAAAGATTGCAACAGCGACAACTGTAGATCTAGGAATTCATTTGATGTTTGGCCAGCCCAATGAAACCGACGCACAAATTCTAGAAACAGCTCGCATCGTTAATGATCTTCCAATCAGCAATGTGAAGCTTCATAATCTGCATGTTCTTAAAGAAACTCCACTTGAGAAAATCTATCATGACGGACAGTTTCAGCCTATCGAGCGACAAGCCTATGCAGACCGTGTGCAGATGTTTATCGAGAACCTCTCTCCAAGAATTTATGTGCAGCGCTTGGCGGCGTTTGCTTCACGCTGGGAAGAACTGGTGGCTCCTAAATGGACTTCTGATAAAATGGGAACACATCAATTTATGATTGATGATCTCCGCAGAAAAGGTTCTTACCAGGGCAAATGCTTTTCAGCTTCGACGCCATCAGATGTAGAAATCGCGGCGAGACTGAAATCATTTTCTGTTATTTCGCCATCGTCTTGAGCACTTTTTCAGATTATTTCAGATTGCCAGTTCGACTTCGATGGCAATGGCGCGAACTTCTTTAGGATTTTGTCAGGATCTAAGTCCTGTGCTCATAAAATGGCCAAGCGCGCCCAATCTGTAATCAGTCTAATACTGTCAATAGGTTACGAATCTTTGCCTTTTTTTTATGCATGACTAAAATTTTTTTGTTAGATTTTTGGGTTTTCCTTTTGACTGTGTGAAAATTTCAATTCAGCATGAGTTTATTAGAACAGTCGGCCTTATTGATGAGGCCTTCTCGTCAGACCACTAGATCTAGTGTTTACGAAGAGCGAAAGCTCGGTGAGCAAGCAAGATCTTAAAAGGTTTTGCGAGAGCTGAGTTACAAAGTAAACACGAGCTAGTACGGCGAATCTCATAAGAATAAATGACCTCGACTAAAGGACTGCTTTTGCGAAAAAAGCAGTCAGGGCCTTTTTTTCTCATGCGATTGAAGTGCTATTACATACGCAAGCAACACAAGCATCAGAGGGGATACTATGCTTCAAAATGAGTCCACAGGAATCGGGCAAAATTCAAATAACTTTAATAACTCTCACGAGGCTTCACCTCACATGATGAGAGTCAAAAAGCGTGATGGCAGTCTTGAGCCCGTGGATGTAACCAAGATCGTTGAGCGCGTTATGAGCTGCTGCCAAGGCCTAGCTCAGGTCGACCCTCTCCGTGTGGCAACAAAAGCCATCAGTGGCCTCTATGACGGCGCAAGTACAAAAGAGCTCGACAATCTCTGCATTCAAACAGCTTCTCTCTTGATTGGCGAAGAACCTGAGTACTCTCGCTTGGCGGCAAGACTTCTATCGATCTATGTGGATGAAGAAGTTCGCTCGCAAAAAATCAAATCTTTTGCAGATGCAATGACCTTTGGCCACAACGCAGGCTTGATCAACCAAGTCACATACCTTTTTGTTGAAAAAAACAAGGCTGCTCTTTCGGCTGCGATTGAACCTTTCAGAACAGATCGCTTTGAATACTTTGGCCTTAGAACGATTTATGATCGCTATTTGCTAAAAAACCCTAAGTCACGCCAGGTTTTTGAAACTCCCCAGTACTTCTTTATGCGTGTGGCTTGCGGTCTTGCAAACACTGTTGAAGAGGCAATTGAGTTTTATCGCTTAATTTCATCTCATGACTATATGGCTTCAACTCCGACACTATTTAACTCGGGCACAATGAGGCCACAAATGTCCTCTTGCTATCTTTTGGATTCACCAGAAGATGATTTGAAATCAATCTATGACAAATACACAGACATTGCTTTGCTCTCTAAATTTGCTGGCGGCATTGGTGTAGCTTATCACCGAGTCAGATCTCGCGGATCGCTGATCAAAGGCACTAATGGCCACTCTAATGGAATTATCCCATGGCTTAAAACGATGGATAGCTCTGTCGCAGCGGTCAATCAAGGCGGCAAACGCAAAGGCGCTGCTTGCGTTTATCTTGAGACATGGCATGCAGACATCGAGGAGTTTCTTGAGCTTCGCGACAACACAGGCGATGAAGCAAAAAGAACTCACAACCTTAATTTAGCCAACTGGGTTCCAGATCTTTTTATGAAACGCGTTGAGCGCGATGAGATGTGGTCTCTTTTTGATCCAAGAGTGGTTCCAACTTTTACAGATATTTATGGCGATGAGTTTGAAACAGCTTATGTTGAAGCTGAGTCTCGTGGTATTTTTATCAAGCAAGTAAAAGCCCGTGATCTCTACGGCCGCATGATGAAAACATTGGCTCAAACTGGCAATGGCTGGATGACATTCAAAGATGCTTCAAACCTTAAGGCCAACCAAACTGGCAATGGCGAAACCATTCATCTTTCAAATCTTTGCACAGAAATCCTTGAAGTGACTTCCAACAAAGAGGCTGCGGTTTGTAATTTGGGCTCTGTGAATTTAGGCCGCCATATCACTCAGGGTCAGTTTGACTTTGATAAGCTCGCTAAAACCGTACAAGTGGCTGTGAAGTATCTTGATCGAGTGATCGACATCAACTTTTACCCGATTCCACAAGCAGCAGGATCAAATCACCGCTGGAGACCCGTAGGTCTTGGAGTTATGGGATTGCAAGACGTGTTTTTTCAATTGCGTCTGCCTTTTGACTCTGAAAAAGCCAAAGAACTCTCACGCAGAATTCAAGAAGAAATTTACTACAATGCTTTAATGACTTCTGTTGAGTTGGCCGAAAAATCAGGAGCTCATGGAGCTTTCGAGCAAACCAAAGCAGCGCGTGGGCTTTTGCAATTTGATCTTTGGAATGTAAAACCAACTGA
>CANCBY010000042.1 GCA_947374445.1 Pseudobdellovibrionaceae bacterium | reverse complement strand
TTGGTGCAAAAAAAGTTGGATCAATTTGCGATCGTCTCAAATCTTATCAGTCGATTTGTGCAAGAAGATTTAAGAGATGCGAAATCAACAAAACCCGCGATCGAAAAAAATCTTCGGCAATATCTTAAATCTAGTCCCGCAGAAGTGATATTCGGAATTGGCGTTTGGTTTAAACCTTACGCATTTGATGGCCATACTCGGCTATTTGGCCCTTACGTTCACCGTGGCGACCCTAAAAATCACAAGCTTGAAGATGTCATGACTTATGAGTGGAATACCGAAGCCTACAACTACCCCAACCAAGACTGGTACAAAGCCGGAATTGCAATGAACGGCGAAAGTGCTTTTGTAGAACCTTATTTTGATTCCGGGCTTGTTTATGTCACTAATTCTCGCGTTTTTTATAATACTAAGAATGAGGTCATCGGCGTGATTTCAGTCGATATGATACTGCCTCAACTCCAAGAGCTGGTCGCTAGCCAAAGCGAGCCTGGGCTCGAGCATGTTCTCATCCTCAATCGTGCGGGCCAGCTGTTAGCGCATCCTCTGAAAGAGGCCTTTTTTGAAAAGAAAAAAATCACTGATGGCCAAGAGAATCAAAGCCTATTGAACTATTCTCCGGAGCAACTCAACGAAGGCCTTCACTTGGATCACAGTTCGTGGATAAAAACTGCCATTGTTCAAGAGCAGCTCGGCTGGAAAATTGTCATTGAAAGCTCAGAGAGCAGTCTATATCCAGATCTGCAACGGTACCGAGAGTCCTTGCTGTTTTCGTTTTTATTTCTTTGGGGTATTATCTTAGGGGCCTTGAAAATTCTCTCGCAGCGCGACCATGAAAGAAAGCTCAGTGCAGAAAAAATTGAACAAGGACGCTCTCAACTTGTGCAGTCTGCAAAAATGGCCGCCCTTGGAGAAATGGCCAGCGGGGTCGCTCACGAGATAAACAATCCCCTCACGATTATTATTGGTAAAGTTCACATCGTTGAACGAATTCTCAGACAGCACAATATTCAGCAAGATGAAGCGCAGAAAGCTCTTTTAAAAATCACAGAAACTGCTGAGCGGATTGGACGCATCATCAGCGGACTAAGAAGCTTCTCGCGATCTGGAGACCAAGATCCCTTCATGCGCGAAAAACTTCAAAGGGTTGTTGATGATACCATTTCTCTTTGCGCGGAACGCTTTCGTAATAATGGAATCGTCTTGAAAATAGGCGCTGTTCCCGATGTTGAACTCAACTGCCGGCTGACTCAAATATCTCAAGTTTTTTTGAATATCCTGTCAAATGCATTTGATGCTGTTCAAGCACAGCCTCTCAAAGAGGTCGAAATTCAATTTACATTCGACGATGCTACAAAAAGACTAAATATTATTTTTACTGACACCGGCCCTGGCATTCCTGCCGGTATCGCAAAAAGTATCATGCAGCCTTTCTTTACAACAAAGCCTGTGGGTAAGGGCACCGGACTTGGCTTGAGCATCTCTACCGGTATTATCGAAGATCATCACGGCTGTCTCATTTTGGATCAAAGCTCAGCTAAAACCAAATTTATCATCACCCTTCCATATTTTGAAACTAGCTTTGAAGCTAAAAGCCATGCCGTGATAATTTCTACAAACAAATCTCGAAATGAGGCGTAAATCTAAAATGCAATTTAAAAAACTTAATCGATCTCGCGGCTTAGAATCAAAATTACGAGCCTTAGACTTGGCCAGAAAATTGAAGTGTTACTTGGGTATGATAAAACAACAATCGCAACATCATTCACTGAGCCTTGAAAACAGAGCCACCCGTTACTTTACGCTGTTCTTTGCCGGATTGGCCTTGGCTTTAGGCTTTAATAACTGCTCTAAGATTAAAGTCTCTGACACTCCTGTTGGTCAAATCGCCTCTGCCAATGGGGTGGCAGCCGCAGATGCCGTTGTCACGTCAAGCCCTGCTCCAACGAGCAACAGCTCAGCAGGCCTTATCAGCAACTGTGATGATGCTCGTAAAACCGGTCGTATTTCTGTGCAAAAAGTGGAGCTCACTTTTGAAAACCCTGGCAAAGCTTGCAGCTGGGGAACCAATGGCAATCTTTCTATCCTCGATGGCTACGTCAGAGCGCGAACGGAGCAAGAGCAGATCATTCAGGTCGCAAAGGACGCAAAGATTTGCAATATTCAGATGACTAACGCCGATGTTCAAAACTTTCGCTACGATGACAACATCATTCTGACTTTGAATCAGTTTGTGCTCGCTTCAACAACCAACTTTGGGGCCCACTTTGATCAAAGCACTGGATATCAAAAATATGACTGGAGCAAACTCGTCAACAAGGCCGCTCAAAACGGCCAAGCTGACTCAACTCCTGACAAGCAATACTGTGCAGGCTATGCGCAAGGCTTGTCATCATGTCAATTCCCTGCAACAGAAACAGTCGGCAAAGCTGACTTGCACTTTGACCAACGAGTGATTCAGTCCATTCTCGGAATGACGGACCCAACCCAAGCTAAGCTAGGACTTGTCACAACGGGTGACAATGACAGTACAGACTGTCAACACGTGCCGATCCGCTTGCTTGTTGATATCGAGTACTTTTTGTAATCTAAAGATTTTGCAATGCTGTCGACTTTTTCGACGGCAGTTCTGCATTCATAACTCTTTAAGAGCCTCGCCATACCCAAAAAAGCCTTCGCAAAAAAGTCGATGTTCATACACAATTAATTATTGAGAAACAGACCTGACCTGTGTGATCTTGCCGGAATGAAAACATCATTCACCGTCGTTCTTAGCGGATCTTTAAGCCTTCTATTTTCAACCTTGGTATGGGCGTCGGATGTATTTCCGACTACGCCAGACTCACGACTGACTCCTGGGGCCATCTGCACGCAGCCGATTGAGCTTCGATATTCAGAAAAGGTCCCCTACTGCGGCCGCGATGTGAGTACCGAACTCAAAGATCAAATCTTTGACCAGTACAAGCAACAGCTGGGTTATACTTTTGAGGGCTTTGATCGCACAAAATTTAAAATTGACCACTTAATCCCGCTCTGTGTCGGCGGAGCGAACGACATAAAAAATCTATGGCCTCAACATGAAAGTCTTTTTACTAGGACCGATCGCCTCGAAGAGCTTCTTTGCGAAAAAATGAGCCGTGGACGCCTCAAACAAGCTCAAGCTATCGATTTGATGTTAAGAGCCAAACACAATCCCGATCAAGTGGCGGCCATTTATCAATACGTCGGCCGCCTTTAGACCGCGACAATTCTCGACAGATGAAGATGCAGCTTTTGCTCTCGCCGGCATTTATCTGTATCGACCTCAATCTGCAAGCACCAGTCGTTGAACTCATCAGGGTCCGATAAAATCTGTTGAATCCGCCAATGGCTTCCTTCAACGGAGATCAATGTCAGCTGGGCATTTCGAGCGGCAGTGTCTATTTCAATTTTTTTGTGCTCCAGATAAAACTCTTCGAAGGCCAACTCCAGCGACTTTGCATTCCATTGGGCATGGACTCCGCCCTCCGGCAACTCGAGGAGCTCTAATGCTCCGGCATAATCTTTTCTAGCAAGGCACTTTATTAATTTAAAAATTTCATTCTTAAGACTCAACGTGAACGCTTTTTTGTTTCTCGTGATATCTGGAGCACTCTCGGACTCTAGTGCTTTACTTTGAACTTTGACGGAGGCTGTTTCGAGAGGAAGCCCCTGGCGCATCTTCTCCCAATCATCGATAAGGCTTGAGTCCGTTTGACGAACCATGGCACCAAAATAGATTGCCATGGCTTGCACTTCATCCGTCTTAGCAGCATCAGGAACGGTCTGCTCAAGAACCTTAAAAACTTCGCTGAGATATCTAAGTAGAGTTCCTTCGACCCTCTGAAGCTCATAGTCGCGAATATAGTCGTCAAAGCTCTGATAGGTTTCAAACATCTCACGAGCCACAGATTTGGGCCGAATATTTTCTTGCCCCACCCAGGGGTGAGCTTCGCTGAATGTATTAAAGGTCGAATAAATAAAATCACGGTTGGGCTTAGGGTGTTCGAGCTTTTCAAGCTCGAGTATTCTTTCTTCGTATTCGACGCCAGCCATTTTCATCTCAAACATTTTTTCAGACTTCACACGGTCCAATTGCTTGCGCAGAATCAGATCGGGGCTCTCCAGAATGGACTCAACCAAGGTTAGTAAATCCAAGGCATAGTCGGGCTGGGTTGAATCCAAAAGCTTGATCGTATCTAAAAGATAAAGTGACAAGCTGTGGTTCAGCGAGAAGTCCTCTTGCAAATCCACATGCACGCGGATTTTTTTATCCGGAGGAGGCAAGATCTCAACTATTTTGCGCTCGTAAAGAGATCGAAAATAGGCAAAAGCCAACTTGCGCGCCTGTCTTTTATGCGCGGCTGTTCCGTGCGACTTGGCAATAAGTTCCTGCATAGCCTCGCAGCCATTTTCATCACGAGCAAGAACATTGAGCAACATGCTATGTGATACCTGAAAGCGCGATACCAAAGGCTCTGGCTTTGAATTGATCAATTTATTAAAAGTCTCGCGAGTCCACATCACAAAGCCAAATGGCGGCGGATTTTTTAGCACCATTTTTTTTGCTTTTTTTGGATCGCTAGCGGCCTTGAGCTTCATTTTTAGATTTTCGATCACATGCTCTGGCGCTTGAGCTGCCACTAGACCGCGACTATCAAAACCTCTGCGTCCAGCTCGTCCGCTGATTTGATGAAAATCACGCACGCTCAAAATGGCACTTTTTTCGCCATCGTATTTGCAGAGCTTAGTAAACAGCACGGTGCGGATCGGAATGTTTACACCCACGCCTAGGGTGTCAGTGCCACTGATCACCTTCAGCAGTCCTTGCTGCGCGAGCTTTTCGACGAGCACACGGTAGCGTGGTAAAAGTCCAGCGTGATGAAGGCCAATGCCATGCTTAAGAAGTTTTTGAATCTCTTTGCCGTAAGGGCTTTTAAATGAAACTCCCTCGATCGCAGCTGTGATCTTTTGTTTGTCTTCTTTGCTAGCAAAATCAACGCTCAAAAGATTTTGTGCTTCTTCAGCAGCTTCTCGCTGTGAAAAATTCACCAAGTAAACGGGGTTCAGGCCTTGAGTGATCAGATCAGAAACTGTTTCATGCAAAGGAGTCTCGCGGTAATCAAAATCTAAAGGCACCGGCCGCTCTTGCGATGACACTAAAGTTGTCTCTCGCTGATTTAAATTCGTCATTGCTTTTGCAAAAAAATCCATTTCGCCCAAGGTGGCCGACATCAGCATAAAGCGAGTGTTCTTAAGAATCAGTAGCGGCACTTGCCAAGCCACGCCTCGCTGCCGGTCTGAGTAGTAGTGAAACTCATCCATGATCACATCATCCACAACAGCCTTATCGCCGTCTCTTAATGCCATGTTGGATAAAATTTCAGCCGTGCAACAAATGATAGGAGCTTGCTGATTGACTCCGCCATCTCCCGTGATCATACCAACTTGGTCAGGACCAAACGCCGCGCAGAGGTCACGAAATTTTTCATTGACCAGCGCTTTAATCGGGCACGTGTAAATCGAGCGACGGCCTTGAGCTAAGGATTGAAAATGCAGAGCCAAAGCCACCAAAGATTTGCCCGAGCCTGTGGGCGTATTCAAAATGACGTTCTTGCCCTCGAGCAGTTCAAGAATCGCTTCTTCTTGTGCAGGGTAAAGGACAAGATTTTTTGAGGCCACATAATCCAGAAACCGATCCAAAATTGAATCGTTGTTTGATTCTGTTTTTGGCGGAAGTCGCCAATAAAGTGGCCAATCCATTTTAGTTTAAATAGACGATCAAAGTGGAACTGAAATTCCGATGCGATAAGCAGCATCGCGGTATGTTGAGAACGTGCTGCTAACAGAGGTTTTAACACCGCCGGCCTCGTAGTCAGTCATTGTTCTTAAAATTCCCTCGAGGGTTAGATTAACAAACGGAAGAATCTTGATTCCAACTCCACCCTTAACAGCAGTTCCTGAAGCTTTATAAGTATTCGAACTTGAGTCTGTCAGCACGTTGCTTGCTACGCCATATCCAACCCATCCACGCAATAATACAGGTAAATCAACACCCACCATCGCGTAATAATCTGTGCGAGTGTATTTGTATGAGCTTGCATTTACCGTGGTATCAGCCCAGGTGTTATTTCCTGTAGAGTAATCAATGTCACCACCAAACCAAAATAAAACAGGCAAGTGATAGCCCAGCCTAGCACCAAAAGTAGCGCCCATGGTTCTATAGCCATCATTTTGTGTGGGCGTCGCCGTCTTATTGGCAAGGACACCTGCTGACTCGTAGCCAACATGTGGCTCTAGCAAAAGTCGTGCAGATGCAGAACTAGAGACAACCGCACCCAAAATTAACAACGACGCAGTAAATATAATTTGTTTCATAAAACCCCCTGTTGCATAACTGTGAATCTAAATTTAATAGCACACCTAAATTATCCTCCCCAGTTCTGACAAAGTCAAAACCGTGAGGTCTAGGCGAGTCTATAAATCTATTTTGGCCTTTAAAATCCAAGGGACAAGCGGCAGAACGTCTGTATACTCGCCCTGGTCGCGACAAAAATCGAATTCAGGATGTGCCTGTAGATACCGAAGCTCAGACCAGTCGTCTTTATCCATCGCATTTTGCAAATCTTCGGTCCTATGAGTGATCCGAACCGCATGGGCTACACCAAGTACACTGACCTCGTCTGCGTCTCTAACCAGAAGGGGGCCACCAGAATCACCTTCGCAAATTCCGGTGCCTTGCCGTTGGTCGAGCACCCATATGCTCTGGCCTTTTTGCAGTTGTGCAACGACCTCGACCGAACGAAGCAACACACCTTTTTCGACAAACTTAGGATCCGTCGTTTCTTGGGTTTTTCCATAGCCAACAGCTGTTGCCTGAGCACCGCGCTCAAGCCTTGAGCTTAAATTTAAAGTTGGCAACTTAACTATTTTTTTCCAAGCTGGAGCTGGCGACACCAATCTCAATAAAGCGATATCATTGTTTGAAAAGTAGTCTGGCTTTGTACTTGGATGTACAACAAAGGCCTTTACCGCTATTTTGGGCGTTACATAGTAATCAATCTTATCGCCGAGAAATACAAATATGTCGCTAGCACTGCTTGCTTTATCAAGGCAATGGGCTGCTGTTAGCACCAAGTCTTGTTCAATCAAGCTTCCGGTGCAGTACCACAAATCTATATTTTTTGTCCCTGCCACTGGCCTAGCTGTTACTACCGAAACCGCATAATTGCCGATAGACTGCCCACGGTCGTTGTACTCTACCTCTTTACCGCCAACAATTGTCGCACTCTCAGGAGAGGCCTCTACCACGCCAGCAGGCGATGATGAGTTTGTACAAGATACATGAACTAGTGATAAGATCGACACCGCTACTAGTGACGCAAAACGCATATGTTACTCCCGAAGCACAAACTAGGTTCAAATAATTAACTTCGAACGATTAACTGCAAAATCAGTGCAAGCTTTGCATATAGCGTAATTGCGCGAAGTGGGCCTTAAATCCATCGGTGTCACAAAATTGATTTTGTAGTGATGAAAAACAAAAAGCCTTTTTTGCTGTGGAATGCAAAACCGGAGGGGCCGCTTTATGAAGCTTGTATAACTTGATCGGCGTTGATACCATCAGCACTTCGCCACATTTTAGTGCCGGCCCAGGCAGCAAGTTCAGTTCCTATAAAAAGCAAAGTCGACCACGAAACATACTGCTGCTGAAATACAAAATTTAATTCTTCCAGCGACCACCAGTGTTCCATGTTGCAGGATTTGTGGTGGACTTAGTCGGAAAAGCAAAGCCACTGACTTTTGAGCTACCGACATAGTGACAGTCTTTGCAATCTTGAGTACCAGCATTATTAAAGCCGTCGCCACTGTGCAACCCTTTGCCAGACCAAGCACCGCTAGGAATCGAAGCCGTGAGCACGTTCTGCTGACTTGTATAGTGGCAGTACACACATGCCATCCCTGTCGTCAGTGCCGTGTGATCCATACCAACAACTTTGCTCGTAACAGTAGCTCCGTGACAAGACACGCAAGTCACATTTGTCCCAAGTGCAGGATGCGCTACTGTGATTGCAGTTCGAGTCGTGCCTGTTGGTGGCAGCAGGGTCACTGTCGCAGGAATTCCGCCAGCAGCACCCAACCAGTTTGGTGGATTTGTTGCCGAGCCAATCACTCCCGTTCCAGGAAATGTATGGCAAGTCTTACAGTCTTGTGTGCCAATGCCAGTCGTTGAGTGGTCCTGGCCATTGGCTATATTTCCGTTAGCGCGGATATAGGCCAAAATATTGCTATGACAGCTCAAGCAAGATGTTGAAGCATTGAGAGCCGTCGAGTTGGCATGAAAGCCAGCACCCTTCCATTTTGTTCCAGCCATGCCAATATTGGCGTTACTCGAGTGGCAAGTATTGCAATCTTTGCCAGCAATATTGATATCTGTATGAATGACTTGATCATACAAAACTTTTGACGTCGCATTTGTTGTTGGGTAGCTCGATAAGAATGAGCTCGTTGTTAATGCTGCAGGAATATCATTGTTAGTGCCGGCAACAGAGCCACCACCATTGGACAAACCGTGACACTCTTGACAAGAACTGACTGTACCACCAGCAACTGTGCTGGTAGAGCCCGCCACGTGAAATAAGTCAGACTTGCTCCAAGAAGCAGTTGTCGGAGTGGCTCCGGCCACCAGATCATTTTTATGACACTGATAGCAGTTGGCACTAACAAAAGTTGATGTGTGATTCATATGCTGGCTGTCATTGCTACTCACAGTCGGAGCTGTCGTAGGCTTAGCCGTGTGACAGTCAGAGCATGAAGTTATAGCTGTCGGACTTTGGAATTTATGAAACAGTCCACCCGACCAACTGGCAGTGGCTGCGGCTTTTCCAGCGATCGTGGCATTAGTCATTGCATGGCAGGCAGAGCAGTCACCAGTGACGATGCTTGAGGTGTGCGAAAAGCTCTCTGAACCAAAATTAGCTATGTTGCCCGCGCTATTGCGAGTGGCATCGGTCAAAGCTGTCGCAGGGCTGGTGGTCGCATGACAAGCAGTGCAAGTTTGCGCCGAAAGGGCACCTAGCTTGCTATGAAAAGACGCTCCAGAAAAATTAGCTCCCGCTGTTGCAGCTGTATGGCAGCTTGCGCAGTCAAGAGCGTTATTGGCCGTTAATCCACTCGACAATAAAGCAGCGTGGTCCATCGGTTTTAATTTTTGTGTGCCATTATCAGAAGTCGCAAAAGCGATATCTGTTGGAACAGTGTTGACGTGACAATCACGACAGCTTGTCAAAGCTCCAGTTGCAACAGGGCCGCCAGCGGCTGCGTGAAATTTTCCTGGCGCATATTTAGTCGGCAAACTCATATGACAACCACTGCACTTGGTTGTATCTAAAGAAGAGCCCACAATACCACTCTGCCAAAATGAGGCAGGAACCTGATTTGACGTGTGCTTCATTTGATCTTTAAGAGTCTGTGTTACATTAGTTTTAGACCCAACTACAAAGTTCGCGAGATTGGCGTAATTCAAATGAATGGTTGCCACAGTCGTCAATGCCATTGTTGGATCTGGCCCCATGAGACCCACTGGATCGTAAGTAACTGCGCCCTTCCAGTCAGTATCGCCCCAGCTGGTTGGATTGGCGGTGTTGTATTTTGCATAGACTCCAGCCGTGATTGTGGCTTTATGACAGGCGATACAATCACCTTGACCATCAGTCGCATGATTAAAACTTGAGCCCGTCGCAAGACCGTTAGCTGCTGAGGCCATGATAGCCGAAGCCGGTCGCTGCGACTCATGACACTGGCTGCAGCTTGTAACCGACGCATTGTTTGTAGAGTTGTGAAACACTCCACCCGACCAACCGCTCATACTAGCATATTGAGTCGCTGAGTGGCAGACAGCACAATCTTTAGTGCCGCCATGATAACCGCTGGCATTCTGGGCAGGAGATATATCAAATGGCTTAACAGTCGCGCTGTAACCAATAAAGTTTGTTGATGTTCCATTGGATGCCAAAACTGTGGTGCCCTGTGGGCGCTGAGAAGCATGACAAGTATTACAGCTCGTTGGGGCAACTCCGCCTTTGTGAAAAACTCCATTGGCCCATGATGAGCCAACAGCGTGACAAGCGTTGCAATCGCCCATGCCTTTTGTATCTAAAGAGTGATCAAAGGCCGTCAAAGTACCAGTGCTTGAACCGATGCTCCTACTGTTAGCGTGGCAATCTAAACATGAGCTCGGCTGCGCGATTGCTGCGCTCGTCAGTGAGTTATGATATTGAGCATTGGCCCAGCGCGAACTACCAGTTCCACCGCCCGCAGTCGACGCACTCGTAGGCGCTGTATGACAAGCAGCACAGTCCGCTCCCACAAGAGGCGAGCTCGACGCCATAAAAAGACCACTTGCATTGACCAACCAAGCCACGGCTTCATGGCGCATACTTGCGGAAGTTGGACTGCGCTTGCCATCTGTTGGTCCAATAAAGCCCACAGGCAAAGCCGAACTATTGTGGCAATCATTGCACTTGCTGGGCTGAGCTGAAACCGACGCATGAAAGCTCCCGCCCGCATAGCTAGCCCCCGTATGACACTGACTGCACTGGCTCATAACCGCCGAGCTCACCTGAGAAGAGCTGTGGCTCATCGCCATGTGAATCACTTGGCTCTGTGAGGTCAAAGAAGTGATGGTTGTGTTTGCAAATATCGGAAGCTTGGTTGAGGCCGTGATATCTCTGGCGATATCCCATCGCAAGATCGAAGGAACACCAACGGCACCGCCCCAGTCACTCATGCTGGTGAACGTAGAGTTCATCGCGGCTGAATGACATCCGAAACACTCCCCTTGTCCAGCGGTAACGTGATCAAACCCGCCTGTCTTGGCAAGATCGGCTGTCGAGTTGCCCGGGCGCTGCGAGCTATGGCAATTCAAACAAGTCGTCGTCATTGCCGAGTGAGTAAAGCTCGCGCCCGACCAGTCAGCTTGTGTTTTAAAACCTGCACCGCCGCCAATGTGGCAGCTGATACAATCAAGCCCCGCACCATGAGTTGCATAATCAAACGGACGAGTGGTATCCAATCCCAAAAAACCAGCAGAGGTCATTGGGCGAGATTTTTCATGGCAACTGGAACAGCTGGTTTCCATGCCGGAATGCGAGTAATTTACCGAGGCATAACTCATGTTTTGCACGCCAGGCTTTTGTACCGCACAGTTTTGATATGAGATTGTTATCAACAAACCCAATGTCGCGAGAGCAATGTATTTGAATATAAACCTATTCGATTCAGGCTTCACGACAACCCCACGGTTTGAAACTACTTGACCTTAGTTTATCAAATCGGCTGAGATTCGCTTGTCCTTAAAGGCATTTGTCTCAATTAGCTTCGATATTTACATTAAATTTGCGCCATGTTTGTTCAAAATTGAGCTCGGATTTTTAATCCACAACTTATAGCTATAATTATGACTATAACTTCGTCGTAATATTTACTTTTCTATTGGTGCTACAAAAGCAAACTCAAGGCACCGTGATTTTAATAAAGCCTGCAGTTCCTGCTGTACCTGCAGTTGGTGTAGAGCTTCCACCTGCACCTTTAACTCCATATGTTGCACTCGCAGAAAATGTGTTTGAAACAATTGTGGAGTTAGTTGGCGTGATATAGTTACTTCCTCCTCCGCCACCTGATCCATCTGAGTCATCGGGAGTTCCGCCGCCGCCGCCGCCGCCCATATATCCTGCGCCGCCGCCGCCGCCGCCAGCGCCGTTGTAAGCCACGGAAGTACCCAAAGCTCCCCCAGCTGCAGCAACGCCGCTAGCTGTGCCACCGGCACCACCCTTCGCGGTTGTTCCATTACCGCCAGCACCGCCAGCACTACCAACTGCACCCGGTTTAGCCGCCGCCCCGCCGCCGCCTTTTCCATTGTTAGCAGCATTTCCACCAGAACCGCCATTACCACCAATGGCTTGACTGCCAGCAGTTCCAGGAGCGCTAGTTGAAGTTTTGACTCTTCCAGCACCACCGTTTGAAGCGGTCGTGCCTCCTCCATTGCCGCCGAGACCGATACCCGTGGCGCCACCACCAGCAGCACCGCCGCCGCCGCCACCGCCGCCAGCTACGACCTTTGCAGTAGACCCGTCAGTCTCGTAAAAAATAGTCAATCCACCACCGCCACCACCGGCTGCTCCCGCACTCCCTGGAACACCGCCACCACCACCTTGTCCAATCACAAAGTTATAGGTGCCTGAAGACTGTCCGGTGAATGAAACTTTAGCGTATCCTCCAAATCCACCATTACTTCCTGTATTTGGTGTGTCGAGTCCCTGTCCACCGCCGCCACCGCCACCACCACCATACACTTCAATCGTAAAAGTCGTGCAACCAGCAGGTAGGGTGAAAGTTCCTGAAGCCGTATACGTGTATGTGCCGGAGCAACCTGGATTATTAGTTTGAAGAAATCGATTTGCAGCGGTGATACCTGCACGTGAAGGCATTGCTGAGAGAAATACATAGATCGCTAAAATCCAAATGCTGTTTTTCATAAATTATCTCAAATCAAGCATTGCAGTACATTGTAGTGTAGTTCCATCAAAAGATGCACAGGCAAAAACATCGTACTTTGTCGCGGTCGTGCTCCATGAAGGAGCTGTGCCGCTAGGCCATTTATATGCAGCAGTAAACGTCGGCGCAACGGTGCTTGATTGAGTGAGCTTAACCGTAAAGCTCTGCCCAACCGCCAAATTGACAACTCCGATCGCACAAGCTCCGCTCAAAGTTAAATTCACCATAGTTCCAGCCGTTGGATCAATATTATAAGAGGTTGAGCAGGTACCACCGGCGACGACGGTTTCGGTGATAGCTTTCGTGGTAAGTGTGCTGTTGATCTTTGCAGTACCGTTGACCTCAAGCAGAGCGCCGGGACTTGTTGTTCCAATGCCAACGTTGCCACCGAAATATGATTTCGTAGTTCCAGCGGTGTAGACGGCATAATTATTCGTGGCATTTGCAAGTGGGTCGACGTAGAAACCATACTGAGTCGTAAGCGACGTACTTCCCGCGCCCCCTGTATCGTAGAATCGGAAGCCGTATCTCGTGGTAACCGCTCCTCCCGTCAAGATCGAGTCTGAAGCAACGAAGCCATGAATCGACTGGACTGTTCCGTTGGCGACGGAAGTTGTACTTTGCACGACCACCGAACTTCCTGCGTTTCCGCTCTGGTCGGCGTTGACTTGAAAGTTATGGCCGACACCGCTTTGGCCTGAGGCACTGAGCCAGTAGGCCGAGCTAATTCCAGAGCTATAACCATTGCCGCTGTTGTTGCCGCTGACTTCGAGAGCCGCATTTGAACCAAGGTCGTTCGGTCCAGCGATCACGTTGCCGGGTTTTCCCATACCATTGCGAATACCAGGAACCAATTTGATTTTTCCGCCATCGGTATTGCCCGAGGCCTGACCATTTTGAGCTTGGAGTGTGATCGCTGTGCCGGCACCCGACGTCGCTGTACCACCGACCACATGCAAAATTCCAGTCGGTGAAACCGTACCAATACCAACATTGCCACCAAGAATAGCCATAACGTTATTTGATGCTATATTTACTCCAGATTGATCACCCATAAAAATTCCGACAGAGCTAGCTCCTGTGATCTTAGGATTTGCACCCGCTGGATTCCCAGCTCCAATGCCCACACTGTAATTACCTGTGCCATCACTGGCAGTACCACTACCGACGGTAACTTTTGAGCCGAGCGCTAAACCATAATCTGCTGTTACAAGAGAACTCGTTCCTATGGCTGTACTATATATTCCAGAAGCAGAGGCTGGGCTTCCAATAGCAATACTTCTTGTTCCTGTGCCAAAGACATTACTTCCAAAGCCAAGCGAGACAGAGCCTGAGCCCGAAGCCGTCGAGCCATCGCCCAAAGCCACGGCTGACCAGCCTCCAGCAACGGATCCATTGCCAACAGCAATTGAGTACCCAGATCCATTCGCCGTAATGTTACCTTGCACATTAAGGCCTCCAGCAACGTCTAGCTTGGCCGAAGGACTCATTGTCCCTATACCGACGTTACCATTATTTAATATTCTCATTGCTTCAGTGGCGCCGTTGTTACCTACTTGAAAAATATGATCTGCACCGGCTGCACCTGCACCTGATGTAGCTTTGTACGTGAGAGTCGATGTCGTGCTTGTGCCACCGACGACCATGGGCGAAGTTATGTTGGTCGCAAACGTAGGACTTGCATTAAATACCGCAAGACCAGTGCCGGTCTCATCGCTAAGTACTCCGGCTAACTGCGCAGACGTAGTCGCTGCAAACTGTGATAGCGGATTTGTCGTAAGAGCATCGCCTGTACCTGCAGACACCCACGTAAGAGTTCCAGCATTGTCTGATTGTAATACTTTATTAGAAGCAGGCAAAGCCGCTGGCATTGTTAAGGTATAGCTTGAAGTCACGGTTGCTGGTGCTTTAAAGCTTGCCGCATTGGAGCCTGTGTCACCAAGTGATAATAGATTTTGATTCGACATCTTCACTGTCGCACCGAAGGTCTTTGCTCCGCTGATCGCTTGCACAGATGTTTTATCAACAAGACCTGCAGTGTCTGGCGTACCAGACAACCAGCTCGATGCACCTGATCCGTAGATCACGTTACCGGTTGCACCTGATGCTAGTGAAGTAACAGCACCTGAGC
>CANCBY010000041.1 GCA_947374445.1 Pseudobdellovibrionaceae bacterium | reverse complement strand
ACTCAAGAAAATAAAATTTTAAACAAGCTGGGTTCAAAGTATCTGTCGTCATCAATGATTTTGGTTTTTAAGAGCAAAAAGGACTACGCAAGCTTCAAAACTTCGCTTAAGGCCATGAAGCTGCCTGTGGCGTTGGATCGCCGTGAGATGGAGATCAAATCACAGAGTCTCTCACTAAAAGGAATGCAGTGGGCCTTAAACAACACAGGCGATTCGCAAAATATCGATCTGGATCCTCTGATTTCATACAAAGTTCCCGGCCGCGCAGGAGAAGACATCGGTCTTAAAAATGTCACTCTGCAAGCCTTGCCAAACAAAACAATCGTGGCTGTGATCGACACCGGAATTCAATCGGATCACCCGGCGTTAAAAAATGTGATTCACAAAAACAAAAGCGAATGTGTGGCTCTTGAAAAATTCAAAGCTTGCCTGGCGGCCTCTCAAAATCCAACAGACAAAGAGCGACAGACTTGCGAAAAAACTTGGATGAGCGCGACGAATCCAGAAGTGGATCAAGACCATAACAACTACCCACTCGATTGTTCTGGCTGGAGCATGGTTGTTCCAAAGGTCAACGAAGCCGGAATCTTTGGCCGCCCTGATTTTAGCGATACTGCAGGCCATGGAACGCACATCGCGGGCATCATCGCGGCACAACAGGTCGACGGCTTTGGCACCTTGGGCGTCACGCCCAACGCAGAAATTTTGCCGATTCAAGCAATCATGGGAGCCCCCAGCGAGCCGATCAAGCCGTTGTCATTGGTTGATCCCACAGACAGCAAACTCCCCCCGATACGAGGCCGTACATTGCTTGCTGATATGGTGGCCCGTGGAGTGCTCTATGCGATCAACTCTGGCGCCAAGGCCATCAATTTTTCAATGGGCTGGCCACAAGAGCAAGACAGCACCTTTATGCGCCAAATGATTCAAGAAGCCCAAAGTCGAGGCATCGTCGTGGTCGCTGCTGCCGGAAATGATTCCACTCGGGCCTTGCTTCGCCCTTGTGCATATCCAGGTGTGGTGTGCGTTGCGGCCAATGGCCCTGATGGAGCTCTCGCCAATTATTCAAATTACGGAAGCGGTGTCGATATTGCTGCTCCTGGCACTAATATTTTGAGCACCTACCCCGAAGACATCCGCCCGATTCGCATGAGAATGACAAATGGCTACGAATTCTTGAGTGGAACTTCACAGGCCACACCTTTTGTAACTGGTCTCATTGCCGAGATGATGGCCCGCGGGATGAATTCTCAAGAGGCTTATGCGCGTTTGATTTTAGGTGCCCGCCCCGTACAAAGCCCACTAGATTTGATTTCAAATTTGCCGAACAAGACCGAGGATCGCAGCGGCAAACTTTTGCAAAGCCCTGTTGATCAAAATAAATTTATTCTTTCAGGAAATGTCGATTTTAAACGAGCCCTTGCAGTACAGCCACAGCCTTTGATTTTGCCCGCATCCAAAGAGAAAATAGAAATCAAATGGAACAGATCAAGCCCGACTTTGAATTGGCAATTTCAGTTGAAAAACTTTTGGCTGCCTATCGATGCTGCAAAAATTAAAATTGAAGCACGCATATTAGCGGCCAGCCAAAAATCTATCAGACCTCGAGTTACTGGTATTGCGCTTGAAAAAGCCGATGGTATTTGGGCGTCAAACGAAGTTCGCACTGTCAATGTGACACTGGCGATCGAAGATGATTCTCCCTTTAAGTCTCGCATCCCGAGTGATCTCGATCTCAAGGTTCGAGTCACAACAGACACTGCCGTCCGTGATTTTGTTTTAGAGAGCGAAGTGATCTCGATCATCGACATGAGTTCGATCACTCCAGATATCCAAGTCTTAACTATCGACGGAATGCCAAAAGCTCGCACCGATTTTATCCCGGTGAATTTCAAGCTCGATGGCAAATTCAATCAAGACTACGTGCTTAGCAGTTATGACAGTTCAACATGGCAGTACTGGCTGATGACTCAGCCTTCTAAACAAGACTCAGGCTATAAAGTTGTTGGAAGTTATAAAATAGATGCCGTGAAAAAAGATCCGGATCAAATTCGCGAAGCCATCTTCAGAGTCGACGCTAATGGCGACGGCACCCCTGAGTACATTCACGCTATTTACGATGATCATTCTCAAGATGACACTCCTTCAGAGTCGCCACTGATTGTGAATGTGTTAGACAATCACTTTCAGTTGGTTGAGCACTACACTTATGATTCAAAAAAATCTCAAGTCCCTTACTTTGACTCTTTGAAGTGGATGAAGATCAATGGCAAATACCGCCCTTCTTGGATCGGGCCCGGCTATGCCACAGATAAAAAGCGAAGCCTGTGGGACGAGTGGCAAGACCCTGACAATAAACTCGAGCAGCAAGAGTCGAGATTCTATTTTCTCAATGAGAAGAATGAGATTAAATCACTCACAAGCTTTCAAGAGTTTCGCATTGTCGATGCTCTTCAGCAAACTGTGACACAATCGGCTCAGGGAGTTGTTCCGATATTGCTAGCAAAAAATCATGGGGGCGAAACATCTCCTTCGTATATTTATGATTTTGCCATCGCTGAAGTTATAAACGGCGAAGTGCAAAACTTTAAAAAGATCAATCTGTTTGATGAGGGTCAAATCTACCGAAATCTTCTCGATACACGTGTCGGCACAATTTATTCGCTTGATTACGAGAACGAAGTAGCTAAAGGCACTTTCTGGTTTTCAGAAGGAAAAACCAAAGAGCAGCGACTTTCGACTTTGACTAATAAATCCTTTCGCTTTTCTGATTACGATATTGCGGCTGTTCGACAAAAAGTAGATGCAACTCTTTGGGTGCGAGCTGTCTTTGCGGGCAAAGTTTTGCAAGGAGCCTTCTCTCTCACCAACAGTGAAATCCAGTATCATGACTTGAACTCAGGCATGACGGCCGTGAAAAGTATGGAGCGCTATACTTTCTTTCCGCAAAACGTGTACGTGGATTTACAAAATCCTCTCGTCATCAGCGACAATCGATTGCAAACCAAACTTCCAGCTATTTGGATGACTGAAAGCTCGGGACTCAGCCGCGGCATTCGCATCACGGTTCCAAGCTACTCAGCCGACACCAAAGAACTGGTTGAATTGATTTCGCCAGCAAGGCTTCGTCTTCGCGCTGAGTCGGGTTGCAAACCTCTCGACGCAGCCATTTGGGGAGGCCAAGCCAATGCGGCATCTTTGGACTACTTTTGCTCTGACCGCTCGGGTCAAAAGATTTTACGCGTGGATTTGAACTACTAAGGGGGCCAAAAGGAGTCCAAGACCTTAGTTTGCGGCTAGCACGGGCCTTGCAAAACCAGGTCGTGATGTTGAATTGGGGAAACAGATGGGAGCATTTTGAACCTATCCATCTGATGTATTAACTAAATTTTAAGCTCATTTTTTAAACAAATTTTTCCTGGGGAGGAATAATGAAAAAAAACATGAAAACGAAAATAGCTTTAACACTAGTTTCAATGGCAACAGCGGCTCTATTTGTTGGTTGTGATGGCGGCGGCGGGGGCGGAGCTGCAGCACCTGTTTATTATCCTTACGAAACAGTTTACGGAGATGTTTGCACGACATCAGAAGCAACTCCGGGCTGTACTTTCAACCGAGATGGTTCACGCGTCAGTGTTTCTCAAGATCCAACTTACAACAAATTTGGCTATGGCTCTGATGATCTTTGGTACGTCAAGTTCTCATCTAGCGGCAGTGCTGATGTTTATGATGATCTCGGTAACTACCAATACTCGACTTCAACCAGCAACTTTGCTGGCTGGGTTGGCGGCAACACAGTTGGAGTGGGCACAACAGGTCTATTCTGGGAAAACGTGTCTGGCGGAACCTATTGGCTAGGCAAAAACGGAGTTTTGTACAATGCAATGCCGCTTGAATCAAACTACGGTAAAGCGATCAACAACAAAGATGCAGGTGCTGCTTCAGATACAAACTTTGCAGCTCTTTCGACAGAAGCTAACAAAGCTTTGATCAAGGCCGGCGCGCAAAAGCTCATGAAAGACTACAACTTCAAAGCTGACAAAGCTCAAGCTGTTGCAGAAGTTCTGAACAACTGGGCGGTTAACACTGCTGAGCGCGGTTACACAACTGAAACTGACATGAACCACACATTCAAAACAATCTTCGGCGGAGCTGAATACTCTTCTGCTCTTGCGGCAGTTAAAGATTTGCAAGCTGGTGACCCTGCAAAAATGCGCGAGCTTACAAACAGAACAGCTTCTGCACTTGGCTTACAACCTCATGAAGCACAGAAGTTCATGAAAGGCATGTACAGCAAAGCTTTAGCTAGCTGGGGCTACGACGTTAACAGCTTTCAGTGGTAGTTTTCTTAGCTAGTTTATAACTTACATAGAATAAACTTCAAAAAGGAGCGGTCACAAGCCGCTCCTTTTTTTATCAACTCAGCATCGATATGGAATGATTCCCCATCACTCACAAAATAATGCCCTAAAATGGCACCAGTTTTATAGGCACCGAGATTGCTCTAGTAAAGATTGTAACGAAAACAGTCTTTTAAGGAGGACCTGAATGCACCACCGAAAACTTTTTCTCAATCTCACACTTGGAGCTCTTGTTGTATTGTCGCAAAGCTTTGGCTTTGCTCAAGCTAGCTTTGAAAAAACCAGCGATCGCTTGACTCGCTCAGCGGGAGCACAGCAAGTACAAACTATTTTAAGCAAAAACATTTTCCGCTCGGTGCCATACCAGGCCAACTACGATGAGCAAGTCCCTTATCAAGACACTGAAACTTACTACGAGCAAATTCCATATCAAGACACCGAGACCTATACCGAGCAAATCCCTTACCAGGACACTGAAACCTACACTGACTACGAAAGCTACAATGATCAAGAGTATCGCTGTCACAATGAGCGCCAAGATCATCAAGACTGTAGAACCGAGCAAGACTGCCGCAATGTTGGCGGTGGAAAGCAATGTCGTGACCAACAGGTTTGCAGCAACCAAGGTGGCGGCCAACACTGCCAAGATGTCGAAGAATGCGGAGTCAATGCCCAGGGCAAAAAGATTTGTAAAACTCGCCAAGTCTGCACCAATGAGCCTGGCCGACAAGAATGCCACAACGAAAACAAGTGCTACGAAGTTCCAGGCGAGCGTCAGTGCACTCCGCGCCAAGTGTGCACAAACAATCCCGAAGATCACCAAGTTTGCAACTACGAGACTGTGACGAAAACCCGTCCCGTTCAACGCACTCGCACTGTCACTAAATACCGCCAAGAACAGCGCACTCGCGATGTCACCAAGTACCGCCAAGAGGCGCGCACTCGCACTGTTACTAAGTACCGTGCAGAATCAAAATGTTGCGTGACTCAATACCGTGATGAGTTCGATCACCAAGCTCAACTTGAAGTCATTGTTCAGTTTCCGGCAGACGCTGCTTTGCAAGCAGATGAGCAAGAAACTCTGAAAGTTGTTTTATCTGGTGACGAGGCTCAGCCTTCTGCACAAGTTTCGTTTGAGCGCAGTGTTTATATATACCAAGTCGCTTCGCAAATTTTAAATGGCCACACTTTTATAATTCAACTAGCTTCTACTGGCCGCGATCAAGGCCCTGTGATTGACAATCAAGAAGTTTTTTCTGATCCACAAGCGCTCACAAACTGGGACCTCTTAGGAGCAAAAACTCAAACTGTCTTGAATTTCAGAGACCAAGCCCCACAGCACCCCTTCGTGAAAACAAAGTATAAAATTTTGATTTCACGCCGCACTTCAAGTGGCCTGACTCCTCTGGTGTCTGCAGCGATAGATCGATCTCAAGTTCGAATAGACTCTGAGGGTTTGAACCAAATCTCGTTGGTGAAAGATCTCCATATGGACGCAACTTTAGCGAGCTCATCGATTGTCTCAGGAGCAGAACTGCAAGTAGATATTGAAATTGAGAGATCTGGACCTCGACTTAATGACGGAAAGCCTGTCAGCGTTCGAAAATCTTTTATCGATCGCAACCGCGATTAAAGGCCCAACTGTAATGGGGGTTCTGCAATGGGGGTTCCGCAATGGTGAGCCCCTGGCTGTTTCAGCTTGAGATTTTAACAAAGAAATCGCTGCAATATGAGATTTAATATCTCGGCTTTAGCTTAAGAATGTCCATCTTCTAGCCGAAAAGCTATCGATGGTTAAATATATGATAATCTCTGCATTCTGCGCCTTGTCTCTGCTGGTTACAAATGCAGCATTTGCAGCCAATCAGGGAATAGCTTATCAAGGACGTATTTTAAAGTCCGATGGCCAGCCTCTTCAGGCGTCGGCCGTGCAATTTATTTTTACTGTCATGGATCCCAGCAGCAATTGCGTGCTCTATTCAGAAGCTGCCACTATTAATATGACTGGAAGTCAGGGTAACTTTGCTCTGCCGATTGGCACGGGCACACGAGTCGATGGTGGCAGCCATACATGGAAGCAAGTTTTTACTAATGCAGGCACCTTAAGCTCACTGAACTGTGGCAGTGGTTCGACTTACTCGCCGACAGCTTCCGACGAGCGCGTGCTAAAAGTGACATTCAACGATGGCACTGGAGTGCAGCCGTTAAATCCGATGACGATGCGAGCAGCGCCTTTTGCATTGCAGGCAGATCAAGTCGGAGGTTACAGCACTATCAACTTGGCAAAAATTTCGGGTGCTGGTTCTGCCAATACTTTTACTCCAAATCAGCATGACTTTTTGTTTAACCTCTCTGCTGCAGGCTCGGCCAGCAACACTCCTTGTGCTACAGGCGAGATCTTAAAGTACAACGGCACAGCTTGGGCTTGTGCTGCCGATGCGACTGGTGGTTCACCCGGTGACGCCAGCTATGCTGCCAAAGGAATTGTGCAATTTAACACCGACGCCGCGACTAGTGGAGTGTCAGTCGTAGCTGGAGTGGCGACAATCAATACTGGAATCGGCGCCAACCAAATCGCAAAGTTCGATGCCTCTGCTAATTTAGGTGTTGGCATTGCTCCTACTACAAGACTTGATGTCAACGGCGCAATCACACAACGTGGCATGGCTGCCCCCGCAGTTTCTGCGGCAGGCACTGGACGGGTTTACTTTGATTCAACATCTAACAAATTTAGAGTTTCAGAAAACACAGGCGCCTACGTTGATCTTCTGAGCGGAGCGACTTCACTGACAGGAGATGTGTCTGGAACGTCGTCAACAACTTCAGTTGATAAAATCAAAGGCACAGCGGTTTCGATCACAGCGCTGACGACTGGTAACTTTTTAAAATACAATGGGACAAACTGGATCAATACTCTTTTAGGTGCAAGTGATATCCCAGCCCTTGATGCTGCTAAAATCACTACAGGTGTTTTGCCTGTGGCAAATGGTGGAACTGGAGCTTCTTCGATCGGTTCAGGTAACATCGTAGTTGGTGCTGGCACTGGAGCTGTTACATCGCTTGCTTCGGGTGCCACTGGGAACGTGATCTACGGATCAGGTGCTTCGAGCTGGCTGTCTGGCACACCAGACACGGCAGGCATTGTTGATAAAACATCCGTGCAAGCCATCAGTGGTGCAAAGACTTTTGGCGCGACTGTAAAAATGTCGAATCAAAATTTACTCACTTTCGGAGATAGCGGATCCAACACCGCTAGCATTAAAGCTCCAGCCGCTGTGACAACAAGCTATACTTTAACAATGCCCCCTGCTCTACCGGGCTCTAATAAAGTATTGCAATCAGACAATGCAGGTGTGCTCTCATGGGTAGCAGCTGGTGGTGGTGGTGATGCTCTGACGACAAACCCATTATCACAATTTGCCGCAACAACTTCTGCGCAACTAGCTGGAGTGCTGAACGATGAGACCGGCACTGGCCTTGCCGTGTTTAACACAAGCCCTACATTTGCAACCAACATCACCTCACCGATGATCGTTGGTGGAACAGGCACAACTTCTACTCTGACATACAAAGCCACATCAGGTGTGGGTGCTGCCGGTGCCGATCATGTTTTTCAGGTGGGCAACAACGGTGCCACAGAGGCAATGCGGATTTTAAATAATGGCAATGTTGGGATTGGAACGACGGCGCCAAGTTCTGCGTTGCAGATTATTTCTAGTATTGGTCCTCAGGCTAAAATTGGATCGGGATTGAACAAGTATCTGAGTGTTAGCGATGATGGAGCAAACACCATTGATATTCAGGGATACAATAACGGAAATACAAATGCGATCACTATGACCAATCTTGGGGCTGGAGCTGCTTCGATCGCATTGAAGAGTCGGGGCACGACCGTCATGACTCTGAATGATTCAGGTAACGTTGGGATCGGGACAACAAGCCCAGTGGCGGGCCTTGATGTCGCATCTAGCTTGTCAGTGAGCTCGGGGCTTTCGCCCGTACTAACCACTTTAAATGGAGCTATCAACTCTTCCGTTGCAACACTGACAGTTGCATCGACGGCTAATTATCCAAGTTCTGGTACTCTTGGTATCGATACAGAGTCAATGACCTACACCGGTAAAACTGCAACGACCTTTACTGGAGTCACACGCGGAGCCTTTGGAACAACTGCGGGAGCTCATGGCAACGGAACCACAATTTATGGAGTTGTGGCCTCGTTTCTAGCCAATGGGTCGGCGGGACAATATGGTTCAGCGCTGAGTGTTTATAATAACGAAAGTGTGATCATAGGCGTTCCTTCTTATCCATACCCTTTAGGTAGTACTTCGCTAGGGGTTGGATATAATGTTAATCCTTTTGGGAATAATAGTTTATCAGTGGGAATGGGCTCGTCTTCTGCTAGCTACTCAATAGGAGTCGGCGCTGGAGCAAGCGCGATGGGAAATAGTTCGCAGGCCATGGGCTATAACGTGACCTCCCCAGCTTTTGCTGAATTTGTTTCGGGGCAGTACAATTTAGTGACTGGCACAGAAACTTCTAACTCTTGGGTCGCATCTGATCCCCTTTTTGTTATCGGAAATGGTACCAGTGCCGGCGCAAAATCGAATGCTGTCACTGTCCTTAAGAATGGCAACGTGGGTATTGGAACGACAGCGTCACCCAGCGCACGTCTTGAGGTTTCAAGCGGTGTTGCAGACACCTCAGGTTTAAAATTTACAAACTTTACTTCGACGGCGCCCACAGGCACAGGCCAACCTTTGGGAGTGGATGCCAGCGGTAACCTCATCACTATCGCAAGCGGTGGCGGAGGCTCAGTGACTGGCGTTACTGCCACGGCTCCGGTTGCTAGCAGCGGCGGCACCGCACCTGTGATTTCAATGGCGGCAGCGACGACTTCTGTCGACGGATATTTGAAAGCCACAGATTTTACGATCTTTAATAATAAACTCGGAACTGCTTCAACTTTTGTTGGCGACATTAGTGGAACATCTGGCGCGACCTCTGTCGATAAAATAAAAGGCACAGGAGTTGCGATCACAGCTCTGACGACGGGTAATTTTTTTCGCTACAATGGCACTAATTGGGTCAACACAAATTTGGTAGCCGCAGATATCCCATCACTCGATGCTTCGAAGATCGCATCTGGAGTTTTATCCGTCGCAAATGGCGGCACAGGTGCCTCTTCGATGGGCTCAGGTAATATCGTAGTTGGTGGCGGCACAGGTGCCGCGACTTCGTTGGCTTCAGGTGCAACAGGCAATGTTATTTACGGTTCGGGCGCATCGAGCTGGCTCTCTGGCACGCCAGACACTGCAGGCCTTGTGGATAAAACATCTGTGCAAGCGATCAGCGGAGCAAAAACTTTTGGTGCGACTATAAAAATGTCGAATCAGAATTTACTTTCATTGGGTGACACCGGATCTAATGCCGTGAGCTTGCGGGCACCGGCCACTGTAACATCAAGTTATACGCTTACTATGCCAGCGGCACAGGGCGGTGCCTCAACAGTGCTCACAAATGATGGCTCAGGCAATTTAAGTTGGGCCGCTGGTGGTGGCGGTGGTTTGCCAGCAGCCGCCGGAACGGCAGCTGCTCCAGCTTATGCTTTTAGCGGCAACACCAATACAGGTATGTTTGGTGCAGCTACAAATCAAATAGGTTTTGCAGTCAATGGTGCTGAGAAGCTTCGCGTAGATGCCTCTGGCAATGTTGGTATCGGTACAGCAGCCCCGAGTACGACTCTGGATGTGAATGGACCGATCACAATGCGCCAAGCTTATTTTGAGTCTGTTGGCGCGTTGGGAACGATCTCCGGAACAACTAATATCACGGCCTTCACTACGAATGTGTACACACTGACTTTATCTAACAATGTGACTTCAACTATGAATATCCCAACTGTCACCGGATTCCCAAGTGGTTCGAGCCAATGGAGTGTTTCATTTTACGTAACAGGAAGCCCCGCAAGTATATTTAACGTCAGTTACAACAATGCAACGACCAACGTTTTTTGGGATGCAAACTCAACAGGCAGCAATGGCGGCACGGGATACGCAGGCTTCCTTGTGCCTAACGGACATACTGATCTGATCACCTGTACAGTTTTAAACACCGGCACGGTAAATGTTTATTGTGGCATTTCTGCACAATACTAAAGAGGCGCCACTATGCACGGAGACATTGACAAAGACATTCATTTTTTAAAAAATAAATTTTGTCTCAGCATAGTTGGATTATTTACTTTAATCTCAGCCTTTGCATGCATCTCTGCAGCTGGTCCTCGCCCGGTGAATATGCTAGGCAAACACGTACCAATCTGTGGTCCGATCAAGTACATTCAAACCGTGCCTGTCTATACTAGCTATGGAAACTCGGCTCAAAATGTCTCCACTACCACTTTAAGCATCACTGAAACTGCTGGAAATTTACTCGTAGCTACAGCGATGATCCAAGGTTATGTTGTACCCAACCAGCAGCTCACCGTAACGGATACCCTTGGTCATACTTATTACCCAGGGCCGATGTATTTTAATAGCCCCTATGCTGCAACTCAAATTTTTTATGCTCCTAATATTCAAGGCGGAGCGAATCAAGTAACTCTCTCTTCATCTGTGAATGGATTCGCTTCAGACTCGACTGTTAATTTAAATTTGATTGAATACTCTGGAATGGCAACGAGCAATGTTGCTGACGTTACTACCGGAATAGGAAGCGGCAGCACGACTGCTGATTTCAGTGCTCCGAGTTTAACTTCTACAACAGCTTGCGACCTTGTCGTTGGAGCCGCCTCAACCGGAGGCAATTGGTGTGACAATCCGATTGTGGGTGGAGCTTGGAACTTGCGTGGCTGGAATTTTTGCCCTTCGGTTCAATCCATCGATAATGCACAAACAGGTGCAAGCCTGGGCAAAACTGTTACAGCTTCAATGGGGAGCACCTCTGCACAATGGACATGGGCCTCGACAGCCATGGGCTTACGTGCAAGTAATACAGCCGCCCCGGCTCAGCCCACACAGTTGGCATTTGCCGCAACAGGCTCGATGAGCACCTGGACTTGCCAAGCCGTAACCTTGCAAAGTCAAAATGGTTCGGCCGTACCAACAAGCACTTCAACTGGAATTACAGCTAGTCTCACAGCCTCTGCGGGTGTCGGTATTTACGCAGACTCGGCCTGTGCATATGCGATTTCATCAGCGCTTATTGGAGCTGGGACAAACTCAGTGACCATCTATATTCAGTCTTCAACTCAAGGGTCCCCAACAATTTCAGCGACGGCAGCGGGCTTGACGGCTGCCAACCAAACAGAAACAGTCAACGCAGTAAATTCTTTTACTTGGATTGGCTCCGCTGGAGGCAGCGCCTGCACCACAACTCTAAAGTGGAATACCGCGGCCTGCTGGAGTGGTGGTGTCGTGCCAAACTCTACCCAAGTAGCTATTTTTGATGCCACCTGCACGGCCTCATGCAACCCGACACTCACGACTATTAATGTGTACGGACTGATTATGACTAGCGACACGCTCGCCAACTTAACCCAGTCCAATAGAAATATCACTGTCGGGCTCGGTGGCTTTCAGTTTCGGGGAGGCACCTTTGTCGGCGCAACCAATGGCACAAATAATCTCACAGTGAATGGACCATTGATAATTTCTGGCGGAAGCTTCACAGCACCAACCGGAAGCTCAACTTTGAATAGCATCATTGCCTATAGCTACCTACAAACCGGTGGAACTTTTACCGGGAGTTCATTAGCTGCCGCAACGACAACAATTACTACGAGTGGCGGAATACCCACATTTACACTTTCAGGTGGAACTTTCAACACACCGGCCGGCACTCTTGCTGTTCAAGGCGGATGGTATGTTAACAACTCACCGACTTACAATATAACCGCAGGATCTATCTTATCTATCGGCAACTGGTCACGTTATTCAGTCATAAAACCTGGCTCACTGACCTACGGAAATGTCACGCTTGGCGCCGAATGCAACCGATACACATGGCTCGGCGGAAGCATGAATGTTTCCGGCACACTGACAATTGGTGGAATTGGTGGCGGATCTAGCTTTAACACTGGCTGTGGAGGAACCTTTGCAAATGGGACCATCAACCTCACTGGTAGCCTTGTCGGTGGAGGCGATGGAACAGGGTACATTTCAGGAACTGACTTTAAAATTGTTCTAGCCGGAAATCCAGGGGGACAAACCATCACCGGAAATGCCGTGCAATTACCTAACATAAATATTGCAACGGGACCAAACCCTGTGACTCTCGTTGGTAATGTTATCGTCAGCGGCTATACCGTCACTACCATGGGTGCTCTCACCTCAACAGGTTCAACATTGAATTTTAATTGCCCTACTAATAGCTACTGCAATAATAGCAATAGTACGTTTGCACCCGGTTCATTCACTTACAACAATCTAACGATCGCGGGTTTTGACAACAATCCTGATATGGGGCTTGCCAATGTAACCGTGACTGGAAACTTATTACTTGGCAACCATGGCTATGGCAGTCAGTCGACTTTAAACAACGGGGTTATAAATGTCGCCGGAGATGTCACAACACAATCCTATGGCTATGGTGGAACCGCCAGTATTGTTTTAACTGGAAATGCCTCTGGTCAAACTGTCAATGGTGGGGGGATTCAGCTCCCGTATCTAAGAATTGCCACCGGCGCAAATCCGTTCACATTGAACGGGAACGTCATGGTCTCTGCTTACACATACACATCCGGCACTCCGAATTTGGCAGGTTCAACACTGACTCTCAATTGCTTTTCTTGGAACAGTGACTCTATGTGTGGAACCACGACGGGAATCTTTCAACTGGGTTCGATCACCTACAACAACGTGACGATCAGCGGCTGGCAAACAAGCCTCGACTTCGCAAATAATACGATGAACATTGGCGGCGCTCTCAATATTGGTGACCGATACAATACTCTGCCCACTCTTTCCAATGGGACATTCAACATTATGGGCGGACTGAATGTGGTCAACTATGGCTATGGCGGAACTGCCAAGCTTCAGTTTACTGGCTCCAGCGCGCAAAGTCTTTTATTTGGCACAGCCGGGTATGGGACAACATTGCTCCCCACTGGCGATATAACCGTGAGCTTAACGGGCGGTGGAAGTCTTAATTTGCAAAACAATTACTCATGGAACTCTAGCGGACAGTCAATGATGATCACGAGTGGAACTGTCTTAATGTCAGGCAAAAATCTGACAGTGAATAATACTCTCACCGTCAATACGGGGGCGATAATTACTAAAGGTGGAGGCACACTCACCGCTGGTACTTTGGTTAACAATGGAACTATAAATCCATAGATAAAGGAGCAAATTAATAAGATTACCAGATCTTTATTACTACAGCTCATTTTTCTGCTTGAGTGCTTTCAAATCTCGGCTTTCGCACAACAAGCTGTCAGCTCAGAGAATTTAAAAAAATTTTACTCTGCCACTTTAGAATCTCATGAAGTCGAGGTCGCTCTTTATCCAGAGGGAGCGACTTCTGATCTTCAAAAGAAAAAGGCGATTGAAGCACTCCTTATCGAATATCAACAAGGGCTTTCCAATGACGTGAGCGAAGACTCTTATAAGAACGAACTGATCAGTCACGGCGATTGCAAACTGATGGCAAAAAAATCAAAAACTCCCTGCAGAATTATGCTCTTTGGCCACCGAGATTATGTCATCAAAACCAAGGATCTTCGTGGTGTCGTTGACCAATACACAGCCGATCTAAAGAATCCTCTTGATAAAAGCACAAAACTTCATCATTTTAAAATCGAAAGATTTCACCAGTTAGTTGAAAAAACTGGGACCTATCAAATCAACGACATTGCGCAGATCACTCCCCTGAATCTCGACCAGCCATTAATATTAAAAAAATGCCGGTACCGGGGGACTGATTGGCTGGTAATGCAATAACATCACATACTGCCTTTTTAAATTAAACGAATCGACCTTTACAATTCTAGGAAAACAACTGAACCTGGCTGAATCTGTTCAGGCCTATCGTGTCCACGCAGTCTTTGGCCCCAACTCCAATGTTGAAAAAATTCAATTCAAAAAAAATCAGCTCAAAAATTCGGCCGATGGGACAATTTCAATGACACTCATCCGCTTAAGCTCAGTAAAAAATTCGGTCTTTGTTAGGGAGATGACTCTCATTTCTTTTTCGTCCCCCGAAGAGGCGCACAAAATTTTTGTTTCAAGAAAATTTTTAGACCAGAGTCTCAAATTTGAGTTTGACTTACTTAAAGCCAAGCTCAAACACTAAATCAGCTGCAATTAAAAAAGCTCTACACAGAATGTCGCGAATACTGAGCGTAAAATATCGGCGCCAAAAACAATGTCGTATAGATTGCACCAAAAAGGCCTACGATAATTGCAATCGAGAATGGGCGCAAAATCTCATCGCCCTGAGCCAGTCCCACAGCG
>CANCBY010000040.1 GCA_947374445.1 Pseudobdellovibrionaceae bacterium | reverse complement strand
GATCTTTTTCAAAGTCTTCGGGGGCAATTAGAACTCGTTGAGGCATAAATAAACTTTACGGGATCATCAATTGAATTCAAAGACCTAATTTGCTTGTCTGGAGGCCCAAGAATCATTAGGAATAACGACAGACAAAGAGGGAGCGACTCAAGCGGGTCCTTGCGCCACGGTGGCGGATGCTCAAAAAGCAGGCGTTATCACCATGAATATCGGATTGTTTGTCACTACGGTGATTTCGTTCGCGATCGCAGCGTTTTCGGTCTTTTTGTTGGTCTGATCATTCAATAAGATCCGCGGGCCTCAGCCTGAGGCTCCCAAAGTTTAGAGGTCACGCAGTTTTAAAAAATCAGTGGCAAATTGACCCCCTTGTGATGGCACCTGTGTTGCTTTGTAGATCTGCAGGGGGTCTGTATGATCAATTTGAAACCACTTATTTTGTTTTTTTCTCTCCAGCTTGTTGTGTTGGGCACGGCTTGGGCTCAAAACACGAGTGCCATCAAAATTGAAAGTGTGAGTACGGGCGGTACGGGTTGCCCTGCAGGTTCTGTGGCGGCTTCGATTTCTCCTGATAGCAGTGCTATGAGTTTTCTTTTTAGTCAGTATGCTTTTGATGCCAGACAAGGCGCACAGATCCGCCGCGAGTGCAGTTTGAATTTTCAGGTTACGCCTCCCGCCGGCTATCAACTCAAAGTTTTAACTATCGACTATCGTGGCTTTGCGGCTCTGTCGAAAGGCGCCAAGGCTCGATTCACAACTCAAGTTTTACAGCAACACGAAGGTGATTCGCGCATGATCGGGCGCTCTTCGCAAGATTATGTCGGAGCTATGAATGATAATTTTGCTGTTTCAACAGGCTCAGGTGCTGGCACTTGGACAAGCTGTGGAGGAAGGCCAGTGGCTTTCAGTCTGAATTCAAGTCTTGAGGTGGTAAATCGCTCCAACGATGTGGCAACGGTTTCAGTTGATTCAACAGATGTTGCATTAGGCGCTGGCACCGTTTTTTATCTCGCTTGGTCGAAATGCATAGATGGCCGGCCCGATCCTCAGCATGGTGGTGGCGGCCCTAGCGATGGTCGCGGAGGTGGCAATGGCGGTGGCGGGCGTGGAAATGAGCGCGGTGGTCAGCGGGGCGGCGAGAGGGGTAATGATCCAAGAGATGGCGGTCGCCCACCTGTTTATGGCCAGGGGCAAGAGCGCCCTCGAAATCGGTGACAGGCTGTTCGCTTTGAGTTATTTCTTCTGTCATGAATACAATTAAAAAATCTATTAAGCTGGTATTGGTAATTCTTTTAACTGCCGCTGCTGTGTTTGGCCTTTTTGAATTTTACCCTTACTTGTTTGCAAAGACCATTAAGGGCGTGATTTCTAAAGTTGAAAGAGTGAATGTCAACGTGTCGCTCTTGCAGAACAACTCGGATTCGAGCAATTTGTCTCCACAGCTTTTTTCATTTGCGGTTGCGATCAAAACACCAGATGGCGAAATTTTTACGGCTTCAGCTGAAGACCGTCAGTGGGCCGCTGTTTCAGAGGGGCTTTGCGTCACAGCAAAGTTTTTTCCTTACCCACCATGGAAGCTTGATAAAGCCGGTACTTATTATGGAGCTCGGCTCATAGACTCTCGAGTTTGTAATTAAAGGCTGCCCGCAAGGCTGAAAATGAAATAGATAAATCCAAAGCCAAAAAACACCATTAAGTAAATGGAAGACTTGATGATCGGCAGATTTTTTTGATTTCTTTGGGCTGCGGGTTTCAAATTTTACCTCCATGCGTACTTGTTAAATAATAATTCTATCTTTAGATCATCCCATGAATTCATTAATCTGCAAAATTTTGTCGATTTTTTGACAATTAATAGAATCAGATTGAGGCATCAAATCTATTGCTGCCTCTGGCATTCTCATATTAAGATTTTTCTATGTCAGAAGAGAACGATAAGTATTTCTATTTTTCTAATGGAACGAAGCGCTTTGGCCCCTACTCTCGCCAGCAGGTTTTGGGTCTTATTTTTCAAAATCGCGTGGGCATTATGGATTTGGTTTTCGATTCTCGTTCGCAAGAATGGACCAAGCTCGTCAATCATGTCGATTTTGAAATGGATGAAGCTGAAAAATCTCAATTTGTCATCGGACTAGCGCCTGAGATTAAAACAACAAATACAGACTTTATGCAGCAGCTGACAAATATAACGAATAAACCAAAGCCATCCGCTGGGGCGCCACCTGTTATCGGGGGGGCACCGCCCGCAGCTCCAACAGAGCCCGCTAAATCTGCTGAAATAAAATCTGAAACACCTCATGAGCCTTCGAGTGGAACCATGATCTCAGGCTTAACTATGAGTATTCCACAGAACACTTCTGAGACCAAATCATGGTATATGAAAGAAGGGGCAATCACCTTAGGGCCTTACCACTATCTGACCATTATTTCGATGATTCAAGATGGCACCCTAAGAGAGACGGATCTTCTTCGGCAAAAAGGCGAAAAAGACTGGAAGACTTTGGCTGAAGTTTTCTCAAAAGAAGACCGCGAGCAGGTCGGCTCTCTCATTCCGCAAGTGCTTCACGCGGCGGCTCCTGATCGCGCTAATCTTCGCAAGGATATCAGACGCGATATCAATCGAGTTTTGTTAGTCAGCGACGACAAAGTTCAGTATGTGGTTCAAGGGCTGGATATTTCTTTGGGCGGGATTTCGTTTGCATCTTTGGCGCCCCACTTTTCTGTTGGTCAAATTCTTACCTGCACTTTGACGCACACGACGAAAGACATTGTAAATGTTAAAGGCAAGGTTGTTCGTGTGCAACCGATCAAGAGTTCAAACGACGACATTGAGCTTTTGAAGTACGTTTTAATTTTTGATGAAAAGATTGATCCCTCACTTGTTACCACTGACGAGTGATTTGTGCTTCTTCGTTTAGAACTTCGTTACCGCCAGATTTTTTTATTTGCATTGCTGTTCTTGGCTCTTTGGAGAGCGTTGATTGCGACGCAGGTGGGGCTTGGGGTCGATGAAGCTCACTATGTGCTTTATGGGCGCCATGTTGATTTGAGTTATTTTGATCATCCTCCGCTGGTCGGATGGATTCACTGGTTGTTTCAACAGGTGCCAATCAAGTCTGATTTTTTAGCTCGTTTGCCTGCAATTTTAATTTCTGCTTTGACCTCGGTTTTGGCGCTTCGTTTTTTACTTCGCCAAGGGTTCACGCAAGCGGCGTCTGTTTTTTCCGTTATAATTTTAAACTTAACTCCTCTTTTTAATGGAATGTCCTTGATGCTTTTGCCGGACTCGCCGTTGATGCCATTAATTTTTTTGCTCATCGAGGCCACCGAAAATACCGTTCGTCATAAGTCGATCAAGTCATGGCTTATCTTAGGTTTGATTTTAGGTCTTTGCGGGCTTTCAAAATACACAGCGGTTTTGTTTGTTCCGGCCTTGGTTATTTATTTTTTGCGTGAGGGCCGCTGGCGCGAAATTTTGACTTTGCGTTTTTGCCTTGGGGTTTTGGTCTCTGTTGTTGTTGTGAGTCCTATTTTGATTTGGAATTTGCGAAATCACTTTGTGAGTTTTTCGTATCAGTCAGATCATGTGCTTTCTTTTCAAAATTTTTCATTTAAGAACTTTTTGCAAACTTGGGGTGGTCAGCTGATCATTTGGGGGATCTCTCCTTTTGTTTTGGCGATCATGGCTTTGGGGCGACTAAAAACATTTCGTCAGAATGAATTGGTGTTTTGGCTGGGATGGGCGTTTTTAGGATTCTTTACAGTGATTTCATTTTTTCAAACACTTTTGCCTCATTGGACTCTAGTTTTATTTGTGCTCATGATCCCGTGGGCTGCGGCCACTGCTTGGGACGACTGCGCAAAAAATAAGCTTAAGTTCAGGATGAGTTTTGTCCTGGTGCTTCCAGTATTGCTGAGCCTGCCTTTGATGCTCGAGCTGGGCTTTAAAGTTTTTCCGAGTCAGTGGACTGCGGCTGGTTATCACGACGTGGTTCAATGGGGCGAAGTGATGAAAGAGGCTTCTCTTTTATCTCAAGCAGGGCTGCCAGCGTCAGCACCTTCGGGCGTGGCGGTCTTTAATTGGACCCTCGGAAGCCGTGCCATGTATTATGCTCCGCCCGGCTTTGATGTTTTTGTCCTGGATGGCAAAAACCATCAGTTTTCGGTCTGGAACGCTCAGCCGCCTGAGGGGCGCAATCTGATGATTGCCATTGAAGAAGAAAAGATCACTGAAACCCTTTCACAAATCAGCTGTGACCAGGTAGAAAAGGTCGGTCATCGCAAAGGCTATATTCGTGGAGCTCTAGTTCATGAGTTCAGCTACTTTCGATGTCTTAACTACCGGGGTCTGAAACTATGAAAATTGAAACAATGAGAAAAATTGACTACGCGGCAGGGATTCCGCTCAGTTTTATTTTTTCTCTCATCAATTTTTTTATCCCCAAGCGACTGCTCCGGGGCGCTAAGCCTAAAAATATTTTGTTCATTGAACTTTCCGAGATGGGAAGCGCCGTTTTAGTCGATCCGGCACTGCAGTTGGCGCATAAAAAATTTGGTGCTGAACTGCACTTTGTTATTTTTAAGCGCAATAAAATCAGTCTCGATATTTTAAAGACAATTCCTGAAAATAATATTTTTGTGGTTCGCGACACCTCGCTGATGAGCATAATCATAGATGCCGTACGGTTTATGTTTTGGTGCCAAGAAAAGCAAATTGAGGCCACTGTCGATTTAGAGCTTTTTTCTCGAGCTACAGCCTTGTTAAGCTTTTTAACTCGTTGTTCGGTCAAGGCCGGCTTTCATAACTTTCATGGCGAAGGCCTTTACCGCGGACACTTTTTGACCCACAAAGTTTCATATAATCCTCACATTCATATCGCTAAAAACTTTGTGGCTCTTGTCGAGTCTCTTTATGTCGAGCCAACTCTGCCGCTTTTAAAGCAGGCGATCAGTGACTCTGATATAAAAATGAAGCAAGTCTCGATAGGTATTCAAGACAAAGCTCGAGTTCGACAAGTGATTAAAAAGCTTTACCCAAGTCTCACAGAAGAGCAAAAAATTATTCTGATTAACCCTAATGCCAGTGAGTTTTTACCTCAGCGCAAATGGCCGCTGGGCGATTATATTGAATTGATTCGTCTAGTGGTTGCCCGCAATTCTGATTATCTCGTTCTGCTGACGGGCTCTCCTGGCGAGCGCGAAGAAATTGACGGAGTGGTAAAGGCTGTTGCAAACCCTCGATGCATTAATTTTGCTGGCGAAATTCCATTTTTAGATTTGATTCCGTTGTACTCTTTGTCCAAGGTTCTCGTGACTAATGATTCGGGCCCCGGTCACTTTTCGAGTGTCACAGGAATTAAATCTTTTGTCTTTTTTGGCCCAGAGACTCCTTTGCTGTACGGCTCACTAGGTAATTCGACACCAATTTATGCTCATTTTGCTTGCTCACCTTGTGTGAGTGCTTACAATCATCGCAAGACCCCGTGCGTGGATAATCAGTGCTTGAAGGTCATTCGCCCAGAGTCAGTTTATAAATTAATCGAAGCCAGCTTGTAGAAGAGCGCATTTCAAAGGCAAAAGACGGGAGACCACAGATGCTCAATTATATTTTATCATTGTTTATGTTCAATCCGGCCGTGATGACGAACAAGACAGCTGAAAGCAATTACACTCAAGTCGTGGCGACTTTGCAAAAAATCGCCAAAGCCAATCCGCGCACAACGCGCATTTTTGAACTGGCTGTTTCAGATTCAAATACGATGATTTATGGTCTTGAAGTAAGCAATTCATTGCAAAGAGTAGGGCCCGAGACTGAGATCGCAAATCTTGTTGTCGGCACTCATCATGGCAACGAGTATGGTTCGACGGCTGTAGCTCTGGGCATCGCTGATTCTTTTGCAGCTAATCCGATTCCGGGGCATCATGTGTACATTATCCCTGTGCTTAATATCACGGGCTACAATAATCGCGATCGCAATGAGTCTAATGCGAGACAGAGTTTCGATCCAAACCGCGACTATCCAGGCCCTTGTGTGGGATCTGCTCCAAGATTTAATTTGAAGTCGACCAAGGCTTTAGCGGATTTCGTTGATAAAAAAAATATTGTGGCCTCAGCGACATTGCATACTTTTTGGCCTGCGGCTCTTTACCCTTGGGGTATTTCAAGTCGTGATTTGAAAACCGAATATGAATCAACCTTCGTAGGCCTTGCAAAAGATGCAACCGTTGAAAGTGGATATCAGTCTGGCAATTCAACTGAGTTGCTCTACGCCGCTGATGGAACTTACGAGGACTATGCCTTTTGGAAGCACGGGATTTGGTCATTGCTGTTTGAGTTGGGTGACAGTCACAATCCCAGTGCTGACGACATGAAAAAGATGATTGCTGGCAATGTGCCGGGCATTCGTCGGTTTTTAGAAAATGCTCCCAAAGTGCGTGCTGCTCACCATGATTTCGCTGGCAAGTGCGATAATTCTGTTTTGAAGCGCACTCGCCTCGAGTAGTTTTTTTCGACAAGCTTTTTATTGAATCGGCCCTGGTGGATTTGAAACCAGGGCTTTTTCATTCTTATAGGGTCAAGGGCTCAACAACGCCTTCAGAGGCCGAACTCCTTGCCTTTCGCAGGACTTCGCTGTAGCAGATGTCCCCTATGACAACAGTGAATACATTTGCAGATCTTGATCTTATCGAGCCACTTCAGCAGGCCATCAAAAAATCGGGTTATACCGTTCCAACGCCGATTCAGATGCAGGCCATCCCGATTCTTTTGCAAGGCAAAGACCTCTTAGGTTGCGCACAAACTGGAACAGGTAAAACAGCGGCCTTTGCACTTCCGATCTTGCACCGGTTGGCAATGAACCCTAAGCGCTTAGAGCCTAAACAGCCACGAGTTTTGGTGCTGACGCCCACGCGGGAACTTGCGATTCAGATTGATGAAAGCTTTAAAACCTATGGCGCCAATCTTAAAATGAAGACGGCCGTGATCTTTGGCGGAGTCGGGCAAGTGCCCCAAGTCAGAGCTTTAGCTCAAGGTGTGGAAGTACTTGTAGCAACTCCAGGTCGCTTGATGGATTTGATTCAGCAGCGGCATTTGAATATTTCAAAAATTGAAGTCTTTGTTTTAGACGAAGCCGATCGCATGCTCGATATGGGCTTTATTCATACGATTCGCAAAATTTTGACTCTGTTGCCAAAGCAAAGACATAATTTATTTTTCTCAGCCACAATGCCTGCAGATATTGAAAAGCTGGCGGGCGCGATGCTGATCAATCCGAGCCGAGTCGAAGTCACTCCTGTGTCCTCAACAGCAGAGTTGATTCAGCAATCTGTGATGTATGTCGAGCAATCTAAAAAGAGAGATTTGCTTCGACATGTTTTGAAAGATAAAGCTTTGAGCCGCGTGATTGTGTTCACTCGCACTAAACATGGCGCGAACAAAGTTGTCGAAATTCTTGAAAAAAACGGAACGTCATCGGCAGCTATTCATGGCAATAAATCTCAAACTGCCAGACAAAAGGCTCTTGAAAGCTTTAAAGCTGGTCGTGTGCGGGTTCTTGTGGCCACTGACATTGCGGCTCGCGGGATTGATATCGATGGCATCAGTCATGTGATCAATTTTGAGGTTCCTAATATCTCAGAAAGTTACGTTCATCGCATTGGTCGTACGGCTCGCGCAGGTGCAGAAGGCATTGCGATTTCTTTTTGCGACGCCGAAGAGCGCTCATTCATTCGCGACATTGAAAAGCTCATCGGCCAAAAAATACCAGTTGTGATGGATCATCCTTTTCACTCTGAGGCTATTGCCAATGGACCGATCATATCATCAGGCAAGGCCAAGGCTCAGCTAGAAGGACGCCGTGACAGCCGTCGCTCAGGGCCGCAACGAAGGTTTGGTAAGTCCAAATCCTCGTCTGGTTCTCGACCGCAAAGGTCTTCAGGTGGCTCTCGATAGATTGTACTTTTGGTCTCAGGCCTGTCTCAAAATGAGACAGGGTTCTTTTTTGGCAAACCCCTATAGTCAGCTCTGTATTGGCGTTTTTTGGCGTCTTGGTCGTTTAGGACAAGGCCTTGTGCCTGATTGTCTGCAAGCGCTAAGGGCGCGCGCCCTAAAGTCCGATATCTAAATTGATAGCGGGCATTTGGGAAAGCGCAATATGAGCTCAGATAAAATTTTAAAAAATGAACTTTTAGGCACGGGCTCCAGCAAAGCGTTGGTTCCAGATGCCGTTGCAGCTTCTGGCTTAGGAATTAAGACAGGAGTTAAGCTTTTGGCTATTATTGCCATTATAGAAACATTGATTATGATAGGGCTGCCTTATTTGCAGCTTTCTCCTTGGGCTGATACCGCATTGGACACGGGCTTGCTAACTGTTTTTTCGGGGCTGTGTATTTGGTATTTTATAATTATTCCGGATCGAAAAATTATTCAAAAATCAAAAGAAGAATCAATTCATTTTTTGAAACAGCATTTGCAAGCAATTGATGAGTTTGCGGTTGTTTCAACAACTGATATGGCTGGACGGATCAATTACGTAAATAGCAATTTTTGCCAAATTTCTGGTTATTCATCCGAAGAGCTTCTGGGAAAAAAGCATAATATTGTAAATTCAGGCGTCCATTCCAAGGAGTTTTTTTTAGACGTTTGGAAGACAATTTCGAATGGAAAAATTTGGCGAGGGCAGATTTGTAATCGAGCTAAAGATGGCAGCCTTTACTGGGTAGATTCAAACATAATTCCAATTTTTAATGCCGAAAATAAAATTACCAAATATCTATCATTTAGATTTGACATAACCTCTGAGAAAAAAATTGAGCAAGCACTTGAAGAAGAAAAAATCAAAAATATTCATATGAGTCGTCTTTCATCTTTAGGTGAAATGGCAAGTGGTATCGCCCATGAGATCAATAATCCTTTGGCAATCATCAATGGCCAAATGTCGATCATGGTTCGAAAGTTAAAAGTTTTGCAATCGCAAGAGTCAATTCCTTCGATTATTGAGTCGATTGAAAAATCTCAAACTCAAGTTTTTAGAATCACTAAAATTATAAATGGTCTGCGAGAGTTTTCGCGGTCCGGCGATGATCAAAACGATGAAATGATTGAGATCAAAAGTATTTTTGATGCTGTTGAAGGACTTTGTTTTGAAAAAATTAAAAAAGCTGGTGTCAATTTTGAATTTGGTTCTGCTAAAGGAGAATTGAAATGCAATCCGATTCAAGTAGAGCAAGTTCTTGTAAATCTAATCAATAACGCCGTTGATGCAGTTGTCAATTTAACGGATCGTTGGATTAAAGTTGAAGCCCACGTCGTACAAGGTTTTGTTGAAATAAGTGTAACTGACTCTGGAACCGGAATTCCTGCCAAGATTGCTTCAAAGATTATGCAGCCATTTTTTACGACAAAAGAAATTGGCAAAGGAACTGGATTGGGACTCAGTATTTCACATGGAATTATAAAAAAATATGGTGGCACTTTAGAGTTGGATTCAAATTCAAAGAATACTCGATTTGTCGTTTTTTTACCAATCAGTGAGGCTTCGTTGATGTCGTTAATTAGTATTGATGATGCTATCCGTAGTCACTTGTCTTGGAAGAAAAAAACCTTGGATTCTTTTACTGAATCAGGACCCTCTCTTGATGTGAAAAAACTGAGCTCGGACAATCTTTGTGCTTTAGGAGCGTGGATTGAAAAAATACACAGTCGATTCGAGGGTCATTCACAATTTCAAGAACTTAAGTCCGCTCATACAGAGTTTCATATTTGTGTTGGCGCAATAGCTCTTCGTGCAAATCAAAAAGATCCTTCTTTTTCTGATTCGGCAATGGGTGATGGGTCCGACTATGATAAGTGCTCTCGGCGTGTCATCGCTGCTCTTGAGACCTTTCGAGCCTCCTTCGAAATGAAGAAGGCTAGTTAGTAGATCGTTAATCAGCTATTGTAACGGAGTCGCTGTCGTATCAGTTTTTTGGCTCATGGGACTGATGTTGCCGGTTGCATCGACCTGTAAACGCAAGTCAAAAGATCGGTCGGCAAGCAATCTTAGGATATACTCAATCGAAGCGTAGACTTTGCTTTCTCCGGCAGAGCCGATTGATTTTGCGACGTTCATTCCAGCAGGACCGCTCAAGTTTATTCTGAACGCAACAAGGCTTTCAGCTTTGTCCTGCGGCAGCAATGAAATCATAAATCCTGGGCCGATTTGGCGGAACAGAACGTTGTTTCTAATTTTTTCAAACTCTCGAGCTCTAATTTTTTCAAGTTCTCGTTTTTCTTCAGCGGTCGCTTTCTGAAAATCTTTACTTAAAATAATTTCAAGAGGTCTTGAGAGCAGAGCAATATCATAGTCAAAGCGTTCTCTCATTGGTGGGTTATAGTTTTCGTCGGAAGCTCTTTTGCCTGAAGGGATTGGTTGGTTTGGCGAAATATCCAGCCAATTTGAGTCTGGGTAGTTTTGAGCATAAGTGAGAAGCTTTTCTTCGATTTCCTTCTTTGAAAGGCTTTGCATAGCGGCAAGTGATTCTTTGTGAAAGATCAGATCGTAGTGATAGCTCACGTTTGTTTTTTTGATTTGAGATGTCTTGTCAAAAAGGCCCCAGTCGATAGCAGAGTAAATTGCTGGCGGAAGAGTAAAGGCAAGATTCTCTTTGACGGCTTGGTAATCTGAAGGAGAAAAATCCTTAGATTGCCTGTCGTGGCTGACTATAAGATCGCTGAGTACAGTTTCTCTGAAAGATTTGTCACTTTCAAAATCAGCGTTGAATAAGGTATTGATTGAATTTCGTTTGGTGGTCTCCCACGTGCCAAAGGCTGCAGATCGTGTACTCGCGGTGGCAGCGTTTTCATAAATTTGGTATGTCAGCTGATCATCGCGATCATAATTTTTGATTAAGGTTTTGGAAATGCTTTGATTGTAATTAAAGTTCCATAAGTTTATGCACGAAGTGCCAGCGCTTTGACCGTTAACGGCAGTTCTGGTGACACCGCGAAACCAGCGATCGACGCTGCGTGCGCCTTGAGAGCGCGCTTTTTCTTTTTGGAAGATTTGATCAGCCGGGCTGAGGGCTGCTTGAAACTGTTGAGACATTTTTTCAGAGTAGGCGTGCTGACCTCGAATTATTAAAATAGGATCGAACATTTCTTTGTAGTCAAAAGAGCCAATAGATTTCATGACTAAGTCATAGGCCAATTGGGCTTCTGTGGGCTGTGGGTCATTGGTCGATTGCAAGTTAAAGACATAGTCAAACATTTCAGTGTCGACTGGAGGGTCATCTGAATTGGCTGAATTGATTTGAAATCCAGCAAGATTGCAGGAATCGACATGGAAAACGCGCTTGATCGCGTTGGTAACAACGCCGGCACCAAAGCTAAGTCCGCCCAAAAGATTTAGACTTGCTGATGTCGACGAGCTGCCGCCATTTCTCTGGGAAACCAGTCGCATGCGGACTCTGTCGTTTTTTAGTCTGTAGATATCAACCAGGAAGCGAACGCCACGTGTATAGTTGTATCCGACACCAAGTCCACCGTAGTCTGCAACTCCCTGGCTACTGCCAACACCGCCGTTAAGATCCATAAACAGTTCCATGCGAACGGCTTCGCCCGGTTTTAAACTCTCGACAGCTTGTTGATAGGTCCAAGGAACCTTTTGCCAAAAAGTGTAGGGTTTTGAAAACGCGGCATTAGCTTTACTTTCAAATATTCTCGAAAAAGTTACTTGAGCCCCCAAGTCTCCACTGAAAGACACTGGGCCGTTTGTAATTTTGAGAGCGTTAGAGTTTGTACTAATTGTTGCAGACCACGCGTCTAATTGTTGATGTGCCCCTTTGATAAATGCGGGATTTACATTTCTTGCAAGTTTCCACGATGTGTCTATGGGACCAAGGCTAGGATTGAGAGTGATATCTCCCGATACGTCTGCTTTTTCCCACTGCTGAGTGAGCCAGGGCTTTTCTTTGAAAAGTTCATAGATCGAGCTTTGTGAGTTCGCCTGTGGGACGGCCTGAGATTGGGCATAAGCTAAGCTCAATGGAGTCAGCGCCAGGCAGCCGGCAATGGCTAATTTAATAGGACTCATAAAACCTCCAGTTAAAGTGGTACAATTAAACAACAAGGCAAGGCCTATGCCATTTGTCAGACATCTGGAGGTGGCAAAAAATGGGCATAGCAGCGTCTTCGGCGTTATAGAATGCAGAATGTCACCCCCCTGTCAGATTTCTTTACAGCGGAGGTGGCTTTTTTCAGAGGGTTTGTTTAACGTCGTCCAGTTGAAAGCGAACGGAAAGGCCTCCATGGAAAACCTTAAGATCAATTTTATCATCAATAAAAAGACTCACTCTGTAGCCTATGAGGCTGGAGACAGCTTGTTAGATACAGCCATCCGACATGACGTCAATCCACCCTATTCCTGCATGGAGGGAGTTTGCTCTGCGTGTTTGGCTTTAGTTCAAGTCGGTGAGGTGGACTACCCAGATGACACTTCATTGGATGAAAGTGATGTTAAAAAAGGCCTCATTTTGACCTGTCAGGCAAAACCCAAGGCGGGCTGTACGCAGTTGACTATCAATTACGATGCAGTCTGAATTTGTGCTTTAAAAGATTCGCCAAGTGCTTTTAAGATTACATTGAATTCGCGGTCTGCGTAGATATCAGCTCGGCTTTTAAGAAAGTAAGCCATGTCGATGTTTCCGAAACTTTCTGCAAAATAATTGGCAAAGTCTTCTGCAACAATAAAAAGACAACTCAAGGAATGCAACTCAGAAGATTTTTTTCCCGTCGGGAATCCTTGGCCATCGGGTGTCTCATGATGTTGAAAAATAATGGTGTCGACTACTCCGGGACAAAAATCCCAATGACGACAAAGTTCAGCTGCCTTGGCTGGGTGTGCTAAGACGCTCTTGAGGTCTCGAGATTCAAAATAATTTCCAGAATGAATCGATTTGACGATCTTGTTTTGATTTTCAAACTCGTCATCAGTGAGTTGCATGTCATGCAAAAGCGAAGCAAACGTCAGCTTCCGCAACGTGGGCTCATCGGCTATCTCTAATTGAAATGCGAGTCCACATGTCAGCATCACGAGTAAGCTAGAGTGTTCTGCAAAACCAAAATGTTCTATTTTTTGAAATTGCCTAAGAACGTGAGATAACTTGGGGTGAGTCGAAACGATTTGTAGAGCTTTGGTGAGGTTGTCTGCAGCAAGGCCAATCAGGCTTTCGCTCCAACCAAGCTTGTTAGAAAGATCGCGCAAAAGCTCAGTGTTTAGCTTAATAAACTGAGACGCAGGCATTTCGTCAATTTCGTTCCAAATTTTTGTAGCTAAAGTTCTTTTTTTGTATTCGGTAATAAACTCTTCGGCAGCTTGGCTTTGAATATAGAGTGATGTAACATTTTTAGCTTGATATTTTTTAAGAGTTTCCTCTGTGAAGGAAGATTCGTCTTGTGTCAGCCGTATGTATTTTTCGTTATTAATTTTGATATAGAGGGGAGTCGTAATTTCTTTTATATATCCTAAAAGTTGAAGCCTAACTGGGATGTATTCTACCTGAGATTGAGTCGTGGCGTCGGTGTGAGGTGCACTTTGCAAAGTTGTTGGCGAGGGCACCGCTAACAAAGATTCAACAGTTGAAATTATTTGTGTGTTGCTGAAGGGCTTGGGAATAAACTTTACTTCAACGTTAACTTGTCCGGAGAGAGTTTCATTTTGATCGATCTCTTCGCCAGTAAGGAAGGCCATTGGAATTTGTATTTTTTGGTCTTTTAAAAATTTAAAGATTTCGATACCATTGCCATCGGGCATGTTCCAATCTGAAATAATGAGGTCATAGAATGGATTTTTTTTAAGCTCTGCAATGGCTTTGTTGCCAGACGAAAACTGCACTGTTTCGCAACTGAAACTTGCCTCTAAAATAAAAGCGACAAGCTCTCTGATTTCATTGAAGTCGTCGACAACGATAATTTTCTTTTTTGCCATGACTACTTATCGGAAAAGAGCCCGATTTAAATAGGGTCTGGCCTGCGCTTTTTGTATCGAAATTAACCTTCTATTTTTTGTTAAGCCTTCGACTAAAGGCAAGATCTAGGTTCGAGAAGCGCTATTTTAGGAACCTTTGTTGATTGCCTTCTGAATTTGGCCGATCCTAGTATAAATATGTCTGTGAATGTTAAATTTTGGGGAGTCCGGGGTTCGCTGCCGGCTTCACCAAGCCCAGAACAATGGTTTCATCATATTGAACGTCTCATGGCGGGATTTTTTCGCGCGGGTTTTGATAAGCCAGAGCAGATCAAAGATTATTTGAGCGCAATGTCTTTGCCAGCGGTGGGGAGCTTTGGGGCCTCCACGACTTGTGTCGAGTTCAAATCCGAAAAGAGCCGCATCATCATTGATGGTGGCAGCGGTATTCGAGCTTTGGGTGATCATGTTGTCAGCAGAGGCGAGGGGCGAGGGCCGTTTCATATTTTTCTTACTCATTTTCATTGGGATCATCTGATCGGGTTGCCATTTTTTAGTCCGCACTTTTTTCCGGGGACTGAAATTCATTACTATGCAGTCCAGCCTGAGCTTGAAGAAATGGTTCGAGCCAACTTTCGAAAGCCAAACTTTCCGGTTCCATTTGAAACCTTGCGCTCGCATATTCATTTTCACCAGTTAGAGCCTCGAAAGCCTCTAGTGATTGATGATATCGAAATCACTCCCTATAAGTTGGATCATCCAGATCCTTGCTGGGGTTTTAGAGTTGTCAGCGGCGGCAAAGTTTACTCGCACTGCGTAGATACAGAGTGCACGCGCCAAACCCGCGAAGATCTCGGCCCGGATTTGCCTCTTTATCAAGGGGTGGACTTACTTTACTTTGATGCTCAGTACACATTGCCAGAACTTGCAGACAAGGCCAGTTGGGGACATAGCGCAGCTCAGATCGGGATCGACATCGCCTTTCGCGAGTCCGTAAAATATATCTTGTTTGCTCATCATGATCCCGGAGCATCGACCCAGCATGTTTATCATTTGATTGATCAAACGCGAGACTACTATCAGATGCGAAT